>NZ_JAPTFO010000089.1:0-13558 GCF_030985515.1 Stenotrophomonas sp. Sm10 | reverse complement strand
GTCACCAGGAACACCCTGCGGAAGCCGGCCAGCGGCCGGCACTACCCACCGTCAGGTTGGTCGTTTCACCCCAGCGGCAACCACACCGTCGCACGCAGGCCGGGCTGCGCATTCTCCAGCACCACGCGCCCGCCATAACTGGCGGCGATATCGCCCACGATCGCCAGCCCCAATCCACTGCTGCCCACGCGCTCATCCAGCCGCACGCCACGCTGGGTGACCCGTTCCAGCGCGTCTGCCGCCAGGCCGGGGCCGTCGTCGCGGACCTCAATGCGCAACTGGCCGTCGTCGGCTTCCGCGCTGACCTGGACCTGCCGTTGTGCCCACCGCCCGGCGTTGTCCAGCAGGTTGCCCAGCATCTCTTCCAGATCCGCACTGGCACCGGCGAACTGCAACGCTGGATCGATACCTGCGGCCGTGAACGCAATGCCGCGTTCGCCATGCACGCGTGCCATCAACCGGCATAGCGCCTGCGCGACAGTCGCAACGTCGCTGCGCTGGCGATGGTCGGCGGCCAACCCTGCAGCCAGGTAACGGTCGACACTGGCCTGCATGCGCGCACTCTGCTCGCGCACGGTGGCACGCCAGCGCGTACCGTCGCCGTCGGCCTCGGTGGCCAATACGCTAAGTGGAGTCTTCAGCGCGTGCGCCAGATCCTGTGCACTGGTGCGCGCACGCGCGACCATGCGTTGCTGGTGGTCCAGCAGCGCGTTGAGTTCTTCACCCAGTGGTGCGACTTCCGCGCCCAGCCCCTGCGTGTCGATGCGCTGCGCATCGCCGCGACGTACCCGTTCCAGCTGTGCACCGAGGCGATGCAGCGGGCGCAAGCCGAAGTGCACCTGGCTTGCCAGCACCGCCAGCCACGCCGCAACCAGTACGCCCAGGGCGATGGCGCTGCGCTTGCGGAACGCGGCAACATCCGCATCCAGCGCACTGCGATCGGCGGCAACCACCGCCACGAACGGTTCGCTGGCGCGCGGCAGGCGCACCTGCTGCACGCGTGCGCGCAGCGATTGCTGCAGGGGGCCGGCCAGATTGCGGGTGGCCGCACCTGTGGTCGTGGTTGGCAGGGTTTCATCCCACAGCGAGCGCGACTGCAGCAGAACGCGGCCATCGGCACCGGCTATCTGCCAGTAGGCACCGGAGAACACGCGCTGGAAACGCGCGTCGTTGGGTTCCTGGCGCAGCTGCAGCTGGCCGTCGGAAGCAACTTCCATCTGCGCGACCAGCGTCAGCATGTCCTGCTGCAGTTCGTGATCGAGGCGGTCGCGCGCGCTGCGCTTGAACAGTTCGCCCAGCAGCGCGCTGGCCAGCAGCGAAACCAGCAGCAGGCCGACGCCGCCAGCCAGCAGCAGGCGCCGCCGCAGCGAGGATTGCCGGCTCACGGCGCCGCCAGCCGCCAGCCCTGGCCGCGCACGGTCTGGATCAGTTCGATGCCGAGCTTGCGGCGGACCCGACCCAGCAGCATGTCCAGCGCGTTGGAGTCCGGGTCGTGGCCGCCTTCGAACACCTGCTCGCCCAGACGATCACGGCCGATCACCTGGCCGCTGTGGTGGATGAAGTAACTGAGCAGGCGGAACTCCTGCGGGCTCAGCGCCAGCGGCTGTCCGTCCAGTTCGAAGCGGCCGGCGTTGACGTCCAGCTGCAGCGGCCCGCAGTGCAGGCGCGGGCTGGCATGGCCATGGCTGCGGCGGATCAGGGCGCGCATGCGCAGCACCAGTTCGTCGGCCTGGAACGGTTTGGTCAGGTAGTCGTCGGCACCGGCGTCGAAGCCGGCCAGTTTGTCGTGCCAGCGCCCGCGCGCTGTCAGTACCAGCACCGGAAAGCTGCGGCCATTGCCGCGCCAGCGCTCGATCACGCTCAGTCCGTCCAGCCCGGGCAGGCCGAGGTCGACGATGGCGGCCTGCAGGTCTTCGATCTGGCCGATCTCCTCGGCCTGGCGACCATCGGCAACCAACTCCACCACATAGCCGGCCTGTTCCAGCAGGGGCACCAGGCGCTGTGCCAGTGCGGCATCGTCTTCGGCCAACAGGATGCGCATCAGTCGTCGAGCTCCGTCTTCAGCAGCTTTCCGCTGCGCGCATCATAGTCCAGCTCCACCACCACGCCGTCGCCGCGCAGGATCTCCACTTCGTAGACACCATCGTCCAGCTCCACTTCCAGCAGCTGGCCCGGGTAGCGCTTGAGTGCATCGCGCACCACGCTTTCCAATGGCACGTAGCGGCCCTGCTGCACGGCACGGCGCGCGACCTGCTGCGCCGGGTCCTGGACGGGCGCGGCGGCGGTCGGGGCGTTGGCCAGGGCCAGCAGCAGGGGCAGGGTGGAGAGCATCGGGGCGCAGGGAGGGCTGTAGGAACAGGCGTGAGTGTGCCGGGGGTGACTAACAGCTGGCTAACAGTGCCGGCTAAGGCGCTGTTAACCACGGGGTGCATTGTGGCGTTGCCGGGATGGTCCGGTCACGAACACGAACAGGAGAACCCCCATGTTGAAGTCGCTCACCCTCGCCACTGTTGCCCTGCTGACCGTCGCGCCGGCCGTACAGGCCGCGCCGCTGGGCATGGCCCAGGTTGAACAGACCCTGCGCAAGGCCGGCTACACCCAGATCCACGAGATCGAGCGCGATGACGGCCTGTGGGAGGCCGACGTGAGCCGCGCTGATGGCCGCTTCAGCGAGGTCTATGTGGACCCGAAGACCGGCGAGATCTTCGACGAGCACAGCGGCCGCGCGCTGCTGACCACCGAGCAGGTGCTGGCACGGGCACAGGCGCATGGCCTGCGCGAGATCCATTCGCTGGAACGCGATGGTGCGACCTGGTCGCTGGAGGCCCGCAATGCACGCAACCAGAAGGTGGATGTGCGCCTGAGCGGTTATGACGGCCGCATCCTGCACAGCGAGCGCGATGGCTGGCTGGATTGACGTTTGCCCATGTAGAGCCGAGCCCATGCTCGGCTTTGCGGCCAACCGTAGCCGAGCATGGGCTCGGCTCTACAGGAGCTGGCTTACCAGCCGTACGGCGGCGGGTAGTCCCAATAGCCCGGGCCGCGGCCGTAGTAGCCGCCATACGGACCGAAGAACCCCGGTCCCTTGCCTTCGCTCACGTGGATGTTGACGTTGACCCCGTGGGTCTTGCCCTCATCGGTGGTGTAGTTCTTGCTCAGGTTCAGCGTGGCCGCGTTGTAGTGGCTGTTGCCACCGTTCTTCGAATAGCCGATACCGGTGGTGAAGCTGCCGGACACCTTGACCTTGTCGTCGGTGACGTCGGCGA
Source organism: Stenotrophomonas sp. Sm10 (assembly GCF_030985515.1). NCBI lineage: Bacteria > Pseudomonadati > Pseudomonadota > Gammaproteobacteria > Lysobacterales > Lysobacteraceae > Stenotrophomonas > Stenotrophomonas sp. Sm10. Next base: position 10,292 of record NZ_JAPTFO010000089.1, on the reverse strand, counting down.
TCTTCGCGTCGTCGTGTACGCGCGGGCCGCTCTTGTCACCGTAATAAGTGCCGGGCGGGTCCTGCTGCAGGGCCGGGTCGTTGAGGTAGCGCATTGGCGCCTGCGGCAGCGTCAGGTCCAGGCCAGCGGCCTGCGGCGCAGTGGCGCCAGCGGCGGACTGGGCCAGCACGGTTCCCGGCAGGGCCAGGCACAGCAGCAGGGTCAGGGGGCGGATCATGGCGGCGCTCCAGCGGACAGGTGGCCACGCAACACGCGGCGGTACAGGCCGACGCTAGCAGGGGTTGCTTGAATGATGCCTGTCGGCACCGGATTGGGGTAGAGCCAGGCCGTGCCTGGCCGCAGGTCACAACCGCCCGAATCCGAACAATCCCTCCAGCGCATGCCTGCGCCGCTCGATCCGGGCCCGCAGCAGCTGCGCGCCGATCATCGAATAGGTGATGCCGTTGCCGCCGTAGGCCATGGCGAAATGCACCCGCGCCCCCCACTGGTCGTGCGGGCCAAAGAACGGCAGGCCGTCGGCGGTTTCAGCGAAGGTGCCGGCCCAGGAGAACGCTGGTACCGGATCCAGACGCGGGAACCAGTGCAGCAGCTGATCCATCAGCTTGTCGGCCTTGTGCTGCACGCGCCGGTCGCGGCGAGCCGGAACGTCGATGGCGTCATCCAGCCCGCCCACCAGCAGGCGGCGGTCGCCGGTGGCGCGCAGGTACAGGTACGGGCGTGCGCTCTCCCACACCATGGTGTTACGCAGCCGGCCGAGCGCGCCCGCATCAATGGGATCAGTGATGAAGGCATAGCTGCTGCGGTTGCGTGCGACCCGCTGCTCGAGCCAGCGCTGGCTGGCGTAGCCCATCGCCAGGACCACATGGCGGGCGCGGACCGTGGCGCCGGCCTCGGTCATTGCGGTTACGCCCTGCGCGCCGGGCTTGAGCGTGTGCAGCACCGTGCGGTCGTGCACATGGCCACCGCGCCGGCGCACCCGTTTGAGCAGGCCGTAGGTAAGGCAGTAGGGGTCAACCCGGGCCGCCTGGCGGGTCAGCAGGGCGCCACCGGCGTCCACGTCGAAGCGTTCGCGAAGGGCTTCGCGGTCCAGCCAGCGGGCGTCCAGTCCAATGCCGCGGCGCGCAGCACCTTCGGCCATCAAGCGCGGCACGTCGCGCCGCCGGCTGGCCAGATACAGGCTGTCCATCTGCCGGAAATCCACGTCCTTCAGCCCACGTGCCACTTCGCCCAATGCCGGGATCGCATCGGCACAGGCACGGTAGGCCAGGGCGGCCGCATCGTTGCCATAGCGCTGGGCCAGCTCCAGCAGGTGGGTGTCGATCTCGTACTGCAGCAGCGCGGTGCTCGCGGCCGTGCTGCCCCAGCCGATGTCGCGCTGCTCGATCAAGGCCACGTCATGGCCATGCCGGGACAGCTCGTCGGCGATGAGTGAACCGGTGATGCCGCCACCGACCACCAGCACGTCGCAGCGCAGGTCCTTTTCCAGCGGCGGGAACGCCTGGATCAGTCCGTTGCGTATGGCCCACCACGGGTAGCCACTTTTCAGGTCCATGAAGTGTGCTGCTCAGGCGGTCGGGTGGCCGGTATGCGGGGTCTGGATCAGTTCGGACAGATCGAAGCCCTGCAGGCGCGCTGCGGCCAGATAATGTTCCAGCACGGTGGCGTCCAGCTGCGGCTCGCGTGCCAGCAGCCACAGGTACTTGCGATCCGGGCTGCCCACCAGCGAAACGCTGTAGTCCGGGGCGATCTGGATCACCCAGTAGTCGCCCTTGGCAAACGGCAGCCAGCGCAGGCCCTTGGGCAGGAAGCTGACTTCCAGGCGCGCGCTGTCGTTGTCGACGGCGCAGGCCTCGCCGGTTGCCTCTTCGATCTCGCCGTCCATGCGGCAGCGGTTGGTGACGCCGACGTTGCCGTTGTCGAGCAGGGTGTAGTGCGCGGACACGTCGGTGCAGCCTTCCGGCTCGTGGCGCATCGGCAGACGGGCGATCTCGTACCAGGTGCCCAGGTAACGGGGCAGCTTGAGGTCGGCGACGGTCTTCAGCGGTGGGTGGTCGGTCATCGGCAGTGGTGGCAGGGGTGGGTCTCCACGATGCCGATGGGCTCGCCATGGGCGGGTGAAGCCGGGGCGATGGCCGTGTCCAGAACGTTCCGTCGCCGCTGCGACGTGCCTGTTGCCACCGGCCTGGCGGTATCCTGCCGCCAGCGCCGTGTTTTCCTGATCCAACCGAGGTGGAGGTGCCGATGTACCAGGTGATCCTGTTGAAGAGTGAATCCGCGTTCGCGCGCGAACAGTGGCCGCAGGTCGATGACCTGGTCGACTACGAGGGCGTGAGCTACAGCCTGCGTGCCGGCCCGCGCCAGCCGCTGCCGACCGACCACGACTGGTACCCGGTGGCGGTGTATGCGCCCGATGAGATTACCGAGGAAGAGTTCCAGGACTGGTATGCCCTGCAGCAGCCGACGGTGGAAGAGTTGCGCCTGAAGTACTGACGCGCGACGCTGACGGGGCCGCCCATCCGCTGTTGACTGCCTGTGCCGTATAGTCGCGCGCAGGCGCGGTGGTCCGCGCGAACTGGTATGTCTGGCGTGTCTTCTTTCCTGCGATCGATCCGTGCACGGGGGCCCTGGCTGGCCCTGCTGCTGTGCACTGCCTTCCTGCTGTCCGCACCGGTGCTGGCACAGGATGAGGACCCCACGCCGAAGCAGCAGCTGGCGGATATCGATGCAAAGCTGAAGGAAGTCGACCGCAAGCGTGGTGATGCCGCGGCCATCGAAACACTGGCCATGCTGTCCGAGGATGCTTCGAAGGCCCGGCGTGACGCCGAGGCGCTGGAGAAGTCGCTGCAGCCGCAGCTGGACCGCCTCGACGAACAGCTGGCGCAGTTGGGCACGCCTGCCGAGGGCGCCACCGAGCCGCCCGAACTGGCGGCGCAACGGCGCACCCTCAACAAGCAGCGCGATGGGCTGGCCGCATCCGTGGCGCAGGCCAAGGCCAGTGCCGTGCGTGCACAGCAGCTGGCGGCGGACATCGAGCAGCAGCGCACCGCACAACGTACGGAAGAACTGGGCCAGAAGGTCGCCTCGCCGCTGTCGCCTGCGTTGTGGAGCAAGGTGGCCGAGCGCCTGCCGATCGATATCGCGCGCGTTGCGCCGTTGGCCGAGCAGGGGCGTGACGCGCTGGTCGCCGGCATCCGCACCAATGGCTGGGGTACGCCGTTGCTGGGCCTGCTGGCCGCGCTGGTGATGATGTTCCCGCTGCGGTTGTGGCTGCGTAGGCTGGGGCGGCAGTTCGCCGCGTCCGAGCGCGCGCCGGACGGTCGCCTGCGTCGATCCGGACTGGCGATGTGGCTGCTGCTGGTGGGCACGCTGCTGCCCGGTTATGCCGTGGTGGTACTGATGGCGGCGCTGGATGCGATCGATGCCATCGCGCCGCGCCTGCAGGTGGTGGCCGACGGCCTGGAGACGGCCACGTTCCGCGCCGCCTTCATTGCCGCGCTCAGCGCCTGCCTGCTGGTGCCCAAGCGCCCGTCATGGCGGCTGTTGAACCTGGACGACACCGCCGCGCTGAAGCTGCGCAAATACGCCTGGGGCGCGGCGGCGCTGGCCTGGCTGAGCACGGTGCTGGTGGCCCTCGACCAGGCTACGCGCACCAGCGACGTCACCACGGTGGCGTTGGACGGCCTGATTGCCCTGACCTACCTCGGCCTGATCATGGCCATGCTGGTGACCCTGGCGCGCCTGCATCGGCGGCAGACCGCCGAAGCCGAGGCCAAGCTGGAGGCACAGGCCGATGGCGTGGGTGCGGCAACGCCGGTGCGTCGCAGCAGCTGGCTGGTACTGGCACGCGTAGCGGGCAACGTCGCGGTGGTGGCCGCCATCGCCGCGACGTTGATGGGCTACCTGAATTTCGCCAAGTTCGTGAACCAGCAGCTGATCGGCGGCAGCATCGTGGTGCTGGCGGCGACCCTGCTGTTCAAGTTCGTCGATGACCTGAGCACCTGGATGCTAAACGCCGACAGCAAGGTCGGCCAGACCATCCTGCTCAGCACCGGCCTGAGCGTATCGCGGCTGGAACAGGCGGGCGTGCTGCTGTCCGCGGCGTTGCGCACCATCGTCGTACTGATCGCGCTGCTGGCGCTGGTGGCACCGTTCGGCAACATCGGCGCGGTGGTGGAGCGCTTCTCCTCGCTGTTCACCTCTGGATTCGACATTGGCGGAACCAAGCTGGAGCCGGTGCGCATCGTGCTGGCGGTGCTGGTGCTGCTGGCTGGCCTGGCCGTTACCCAGCTGGTACAGCGCTGGCTGACCGACACCTACCTGCCCAAGACCGAGCTGGACCTGGGCGCGCGCAATTCGGTGAGTACCGTTGCCCGCTATGTGGGCATCATCATCGCGGTGATCTGGGCGCTGTCGGCGATGGGCCTGCAGCTGAGCAAGCTGGCATTGCTGGTCAGCGCGCTGTCGGTGGGTATCGGTTTCGGCCTGCAGGTGATCACCCAGAACTTCGTCTCCGGCCTGATCCTGCTGGCCGAGCGCCCGGTGAAGATCGGTGACTGGGTGAAGCTGGGTGACCAGGAGGGCGACATCCGCCGCATCAGCCTGCGATCGACCGAGATCCAGGTGGGCGACAAGTCGACGCTGATCGTGCCCAACTCCGAGCTGGTCACCAAGACCGTGCGCAACATGACGATGGGCAACAACCAGGGCCGCATCCAGATCCAGTTCGCGGTGCCGCCCAGCACTGATGTCGGCAACCTGCGGCAGGCGCTGCTGGATGCGTATACCGCGCACACCAACGTGTTGCAGCAGCCGGCACCGACGGTTTACATCGACAGCATTGCCGGTGGCCAGATCACCATCAACAGTTTCGCGTACGTGGCCAGCCCGCGGCAGGTCTACGCCACCCGCAGCGATCTGTACTTCAGCCTGCTGCAGATCCTGGCGGAGCGGAACATCCCGCTGTCGACCCCGACCGACATCCACATCACCCGCGATCCGCAGGAGTAGGGGGTGTTCTGCAGGGCTGCGCCCTGCAAAGAACCCTACCCTCGCGGTCGGCTGCGCGACGGCACCAGTGCGAACGTATCCACCGCCAGCTTCTCGGCATGGTTCAACCACGCGCGGATCTCCAGATCATCCACTTCGTGGTCCAGCCCGAACGTCACGTTGATCTTGCCGTCGGCATCGGGCTGCACCCACTGCTGGGCCAGCACCACCTTGCGCTGCGACGACACTGCTTCGATCCAGAAGCCGCGATCCGGGCGCGTGCTCGCCACCAGCTGCAACATGTACTGGCCGGCACGGGTACGGCGGCCCTTCTGGGTGATCATGTGCGCCTGGCGCACGCTCGGTCGCGGTCCCTGGAACGCATCCAGCGGCGCATCCACGGCGATGCCGGCACGCAGGTCGTTGTCGCGGTACAGCTTGATGCCGTTGTCGCGGTTGACCAGCAGCGCACACCAGTCGCCGTCGGCCGAGCCGTCCTCGAACGCGGTGCAGCGATCAACATAGGCCAGCGTGTTGTCCGGATCCGCGTCATCGAACTGGCGCGAGGTGTTCTCCAGGTAGACCGACTTCAAACCCCAGTCCTTGTCGTACTCGAGCAGCACCGGTGGCTGCACGTGCTGCAGGCCGACCACCACCTGGTCGTCGCCGTCGATCTTCAGTTCACGCGTAGGTTCACCCAGCCACAGCGAACGGGCGAACGCCAGATACTGCGGGTAGTCGCGACCCTGGTCGCGTCGCGCGGCCACACTGGCGCTGGGCGCGCGTTGCGGGTCGATCAGTGAACGGCCGAAGCCCATCGTCTTCAGGTTCGGGTCCAGCAGGCTGAGCAGAGTCGCACCCGAATCCAGCGTGGTGCCGGCGTCGGCGCTGAGCTGCTGCGGCGCAATGCCATCGCCCAGGAACAGCAGCAGGTTCTCGCGCTTCTGCCGGGTCAGGATGTGGGTCAGATCGTTGGGCATCGCCAGGTGGTCGGAGGCGATCACGATCAGCGTGTCCTTGCCGTACGGGCTGGCCTGGATGCGTTCGACCAGCTGCGAGATCAGCCGGTCACTGCATTTGAGCGCGTTGAGCATGTTGATGTTGCCGTACTGGCTCTGGTAGCGCTCGCCCTTGCACGACACCGGCAGGTGGCCCGCCGGGTGGTGGGTGTCCATGGTGAGCGTGGTGAGCATGAACGGCGAGCCGGCGCGCGAGAGCTGTTCGAAGCGCTGGTAGGCGGTATCCAGCAGCACGTCGTCGTGCACGCCCCAGGCCGAGTAGTGGATGCGACCGATCTTTTTCTGCTGCTTGAACCAGGCGAGGTCATGCACTTCGTCAAAACCGTGGCTGGCCAGGAACTGGCCCTTGCCGGCGAACTGGCCGTTGGCTCCGCCCAGGTAATGGTTGGTATAGCCCTGCTGCTTCAGGTAGTCGCCCAGGCACACTGCCTTGGGCAGGAAGCTACCCATCCGGTCCATGCTGTTTTCATCGCCCTGCGAGGTGGTCAGCGGCACGCCGCACATCGACGACACCAGACCGGCGATGGTCCAGCCGCTGCCTTCGGCCGAGGCAAGGCCGCGCACGTCCAGCGACTTCGTGGCCAGGCGGTTGAGATTGGGCATCAGGCCCGGGAACACGTTCTCGTCCAGGTAGGTGCGCTCCAGGCTCTCGCCGTAGATCCAGACGATGTTGCGTGGGCGCTGCAAGGGCTGCGTCGGCACTTGATACTCGGGGGCGATGCGGGAGAAGTCGACCGGGCGCAGCTGCTGGTACAGGCGTTGGCCGTCGCGGGCCAGCGGGCTGATCATGATCGTGGCCACCCACACGGCCGCGAAGCCCGCGAACAGCGCGCCACCGTGGCCGGGCCGGCGCCAGCGCTTCACCCGCGTGGCGAACAGCGGCAGCAGCGAGACCAGCGCCAGCACGATGAAGCCGGCGATGTAGCCCTTGAAGTCGGAGACACCGGCGCCTTCCATGTCGGCGCCGAGGTGGTAAAGGGTGGCAGCGTTGAGCCCATCACCGGACAGCTTGTCGATCAGCCACCACGCGCTGAGCATGAGCAGCAGCAGCGAGAACGCACTGGCCTTCCACCACACCCATTTCTCGGACGCGAGGAACAACCAGCACAGCAGCAACAACGACAGCAACAGTATCCAGAGCATAGGCAGCTTCGGCAGTGACGGGGTGGTGGTGATGGACGTCGTACCGACGCGTGTCCATCCGACCGGCGCTGCCGCAAGCACATGCATGTGACAGGCCGATGACACGATAGTGCATGCACGAACCTGACTGAAATGTTTGTTGAAATGACGCGCGCGCAATCGCGCTCAGAAGGTAAAACGAGCGTGAAAGGCTTCGTTGGATTACATTAAAGACCGCATGAATACGTGTTTTTCCCAGATTCGCTAGCGATGCCCGCGTTCTTCGCGTGCCCGCGCACGACGGTCGAACAGCAATGCACTGGTTACGATGCCAAGGCCGAGCACCACGCCGATGAACAACAGAATCAGGGCGATGAGCGGATAGCCGAACAGGTGCCAGCCGGTGTCGATCTTCATCATCATCGCGGCGGCCATGATCAATGCCGCGCTGATGATGCCGGCCGCCACGCGGTTGGCGATCTTCTGCAGGTTCTCCATCAGCCGCGATTCTTCCAGGCCGGTGACCTTCATCTGCAGGCGGTTCTCGGCCAGCAGCGCCATGATGTCCGACAGCTTGCGCGGCCCATCACGCAGCAGCTGCTGCAGCTCCATCGCCTCGCTGGCGATGTTGGCTGCGGACAGTGATTTTTTCAGGCGCGCACGCATCACATGCTGCAGCTGGCGCTCGACGATGCGGCGGGTATCCAGTTCGGGTGCCAGCAAGCGGCATACGGTTTCCAGGTTGAGCAGTGCCTTGCCCAGCAGGCTCAGTTCCGGCGGCGTGCGCAGTCCGCAGGCGGTGGCGATGCGCACCATGTCCAGCACCACGCGGCCTTCGGAGAACGTGCCGCTGGCGGCGTAACGCGCGATCAACTGGCCGGTCTCGCGCAGATAACGTTCCTCGTCGAACGCCTCCAGCCGCGTGCTGATGCTGATCAGGTCGTCAGCCACTTCCTCGCCGCGGCCATCGACCGCTGCGAACAGGATCTTCAGCAAGCGCTCGCGCAGGCGCGGCGGCATGTGCGCGACCATGCCCAGGTCGAAGATCGCCAGCCGTCCATCGGGCATCACCCGCAGGTTGCCGGGGTGCGGGTCGGCGTGGATCTCGCCGTGCACGAAGATCTGGTCCAGGTAGCCGCGGATCAGCGCCGCCGCCAGCGGGTCCATCGATTGTTCGGTGCGGCGCACATCGGGAATCGCATCCACGCGCACGCCGGTGGCCAGTTCCATGGTCAGCACGCGCTGGCTGCTGTAGTCCCACAGCGGCTGCGGTATCCACAGGCGGCGGAACGGCTTCAGATGCCGGCCGAAACGGGCCAGGTTCTCGGCCTCGGCGTGGTAGTCCAGCTCCTGCATCAGGGTCTTGGCGAATTCGTTGAGCCAGTCGCGCAGACGCACGCGGCGGCCCACCTGGGTCAGGTGGTCGGCGGCCAGCGCGAAGCTGCGCAGTGCCTCCAGGTCCGAGCGCAGTTGTGCGGCCACTTCAGGCTTCTGCACCTTCACCGCCACCTGGCGTCCGTCGTGCAGCACGGCCCGATGCACCTGCGCGATCGATGCGCAGCCCAGCGGCTCGGGGTCGAACGCGGCAAACAGCTTGTTCACCCCTACGCCCAGCTCCTGCTCGATGATGGCGTGGATGCGCTCGACGGGAATCGGCGCTACCTTTTCCTGCATGCGCTCCAGCGCCGTGGCGAACTCTACCGGCACCATGTCCGGGCGCGTGGACAGCATCTGGCCCAGCTTGACGAAGGTCGGGCCCAGCGCTTCCAGATCGCTGACGAACTGTTCCGGGTTGCCATCTGCCGGTACGTCGGCCGGATTGCCCGCGGCATCCAGGTTCATGCCCGAGAACACCCCTGAATGGCGATAGCGCATCAGCAGGCGCAGGATCTGGCTGCGCCGGTTCATGCCTTTGACCAGCGGAGGATTGCCATTGGCGGTGGGCGGATTGCTCAAGCGGAACTCCCATGCGACGAAGACAGGTAGCGCCGGCCACGGGCCGGCGATGTCCGGATTCCGCAGTGTCGCCGGGGGGCGGTGGGCACGCGGTGAATCCGACGTCTTCCGCAGTCCACACCGGATCGGTCAGAATCCGCTCATTCCCTCTCTGGACTTCCCATGGCCGGTGCCAGCCTGTTCGCCCTGCTCGACGATATCGCCACCCTCCTCGACGATGTCTCGGTCCTGACCAAGGTCGCGGCGAAGAAAACCGCCGGCGTGCTGGGCGACGACCTGGCGCTGAACGCGCAGCAGGTGACCGGAGTCAACGCCAACCGTGAACTGCCGGTGGTGTGGGCGGTGGCCAAGGGCTCGCTGGTCAACAAGGTGATCCTGGTACCGGCAGCACTGGCGATCAGCGCCCTGGAGGCCTGGCTGCGCAGCCGCGGCTGGAACGTGCCGCTGATCGTGCCGCTGATGATGATCGGTGGTGCCTTCCTCTGTTTTGAAGGCGTGGAGAAGCTGGCGCACCGCTTCCTGCACTCAGCTGAGGACGACGCCGAGCATCAGGCCGAACGGCGCAAGGCGCTGGCCGATACGCAGGTGGACATGGTGGCGTGGGAGAAGGACAAGGTGAAGGGCGCGATCCGCACCGATTTCATCCTCTCGGCCGAGATCATCGTGTTGACCCTGGGGGTGGTCGCCACCGCATCGTTCACCAACCAGGTGGTCACGCTGGCCGTGGTTGCACTGGCGATGACGGTGTTCGTCTATGGGCTGGTGGCGGGCATCGTGAAGCTTGATGACGTCGGCCTGTACCTGTCGCGCAAGGGTGGGGCTTTGGCCGCCTTCGGTCGCGGCCTGGTGGCCTCGGCGCCGTGGCTGATGAAGTTTCTGTCGGTGGCTGGCACCATCGCCATGTTCCTGGTCGGTGGCGGCATCCTGGTGCACAACGTGCCGGCGCTGCACCACGCGGTGCAGGCGCTGGGCGGCGAGGGGCAGTGGGGCTGGCTGGTGAGCGCGGTGGGCAACATGGTGGTCGGCATCATCGCCGGCGCCATCGTGCTGGCAGCGGTGACCGGGTTCCAGAAGCTGCGCGGGAAATGATCTGTAGAGCCGAGCCCACGCTCGGCTGCTCTACGGCGCTGCGCGCCGCCGGCATGCCCATGCGCGTCGTTGGTCTGGTGGAAATCATCCAGGTCGATCACGGCCACGCCCAGGGGTGAG
>NZ_JAPTFO010000088.1:0-13711 GCF_030985515.1 Stenotrophomonas sp. Sm10 | reverse complement strand
TGCGTCCCCATCGTCTAGAGGCCTAGGACATCACCCTTTCACGGTGGCGACCGGGGTTCGAATCCCCGTGGGGACGCCAGTTTCAAAACGGACTCTGCTCCCGGCAGATCATCCGGAGTTTCACTGGGGCCATAGCTCAGCTGGGAGAGCGCCTGCATGGCATGCAGGAGGTCAGCGGTTCGATCCCGCTTGGCTCCACCACTTTCGACACCAGGCCGTCGAGGGTTCTACAACTTGAAGTTTTCGTGCGTCCCCATCGTCTAGAGGCCTAGGACATCACCCTTTCACGGTGGCGACCGGGGTTCGAATCCCCGTGGGGACGCCAATTCTTTGAAAGCCCCGGTCTCGGCCGGGGTTTTTCTTTGCCTGCGATTCCCGGAAGGACTCTATCCACGCATGGCGTGGATCTACTGCAGGGCCCGGGCAGGTCCACGCCATGTGTGGATGCCCTCACCGCCACCCGCCTTCAGAACCGCCGGTACATCCCGATCGATGCAGGCGCGGTGGGAGCGAAACCAAACCGCGCGTACAAACGGTGCGCTTCGCCATCTGCCAGAAGGCTGACATATGCCGATGGCGGCAGGTTGGCCTGCATCCAACCATCCAGGCGACGCATCACCTCCTTGCCCAGGCCCTGCCCCTGCAGGCGCGGCAACACGGCGATATCGCAGACCTGCAGGTGGCAGCCGCCATCGCCGACGATGCGTCCCATCGCCACCAGCTCGTTGCCCTGGTAGGCACACACGCCATACAGAGTATTGGGCAGCGCGCGTGCCGCCGCCTCCTGGCTCTTGGCACTGAGGCCCGCCAGTACACGCAGCTGGCAATAGTCTTCAACCGTGGGCACGGCGTCGCGGAACTGGCAGGCGACGGAATCATTCATGCGCTATCTCCCTGTAGGTCGGGCTATCCTGCCTTATCCATGTCGCAGCCGCTGCGACCCACGCCCGCAGAGTTCCCATGTGCTACTCCGCCCTGATCCGCGCCGACTACGCCAAGCTGGTGCGCGAATTCGGCGCCATCCTGTCGCTGGAAGAGTTCGCCGAGCTGTACGCGCACGATCCCGGCAAGAAGCGACCGAAGACCCCGAAGGCCATGGACGACGGCTTTGCCGGCGCGCGCACCGAGCAGGGCCGCGATATCGTCGCGAAAATCCAGCAGTGGCATGCGCAGGAACGGCAGCAACTGGAAGCGGAACTGGCCCGCCAGCGCGAGCGACGCGATATCGCCAATGCCACGCTGGCGACCCGCCCCACCCAGAAAGCCCGCAACGACCTGCGCGTGGCCGGCAACCGCATCGGCCGCGCGCAAGCCCGACTGGAAGACCTGCACCGGGTGCAGCTGCTGCCACGCGACAACCGCATCTTTCCCGGCACCTATGCACCGGTCATGGTCAGCGATGGCGGCAAACGCGTGATCAAGCCGATGCGCTACCAATGCCGGCTGCCGGACAAGACGGCGCGCAACGATGTCCTGTACCCCGGCACCTACAACGCCAGGCGCGACAGCCTGGAAGGCTATTGGCGCGGTGCGTTTGGCCTGCGCCACGGCGTCGTGGTGGTGCAGGCGTTCTATGAGCACGTCCCACGCCATGCCATCGCCGGCCGGATGCTGGGTGCCGACGAGAAGGAACAGGACGTGGTGCTCGAGTTCCGCCCCGATCCGCCACGTGACCTGCTGCTGGCCTGCCTTTGGGCCGAATGGGAGGGACCGGAAGGCCGCCTGCTCTCGTTCGCCACGATCACCGACACCCCGCCACGCGATGTCGCCGCCGCAGGTCACGATCGCGGGGTGATACCGATCCGCAGGGAGCATCTGGATGCGTGGCTCAATCCCGATCCGGACAACCTGGCCGGGCAGTACCGCGTCCTCGACGACCGCGAGGACATCCGCTACGTGTACGAGGAGGCCGGCTGAAGCGCCGTTCTCACGCCGTTGCGCTGGAACGACCCACCGCACGGGCCAGCGCCCTGGTCAGATCCGCCGACAGATACGGCTTGACCAGCAGTACTCCGGCCAGCATCGACTCGGGCAGCTGCTCAGCCAGCATTCCGGTGGCGAGCACGAATGGTACGCCGCGCGCCGACAGTGCTGCCGCCACTGGCTCGCTGGTCTCATTGCGGGCCAGGCGATAGTCCAGCAGGGCCACATCCGGGGCCGAGTCTTCCAGCATGCGCAATGCTTCAGCCACGCTCGCCGCCAACCCGACCACGGTCGCGCCGGCATGCACCAGCTGCATCTGCAGCAAGGCTGCGCTCATCTCGTCGTTCTCGACCACCAGCACCCTCAGGTCCTGCAACACTGTCATCCGGCACCGCTCCTGGAGGCATTCAAGCCGGCGCAGTATAGCCACCACAGAGCCGATGCCGACAGGAAGCGCCCCGATTGGCCTTGCCTCTATGAAAGCCCTGCCGACCTCGGTTACACTCGCACGCTGCCTGCCGGTGTGGCGGAATGGTATACGCAGCTGACTCAAAATCAGCCGGGGGTAACCCCATGAAGGTTCGAGTCCTTTCACCGGCACCACTGCATCAAAGGCCAGGTCCCTGACCTGGCCTTCTGCATTTCCAGTGCCGGGCGCCGGAACTGGGATTGATGCCAACGCCCGCCCTGCCCTCGCTCCCCGAGATCCCGACCGCACGGCTGCGTCCACCTCACGCGGATGACACGACGCTCTGGTCGCGCTGCTTCTCACTGCCGGGCGTGGCCAAGCGCGGCTGCACCCTCGACCGCGTGGGGACACCCGTGCCTTCTGGATGAACGCCCGCGGCACAGGCTCCGCGCCAACACAGAGGAACGCAACTGCGACTTCCGGCAAGTATTTAAATAGACACAGCGCACACTTTTCTTGCAAGCCTCACGTGCTTCTGCCTATCGTGATCCCAGCCGGAGCTGGGGGTGGGGGAATGCATGACGTTGCGTGCGGCGCTGTTTTTTCTGGTTACGCACGCGCTCGTCATTGCCTTTATCGGCCCGCAGGACCCGGTCGGCTCCTACCTGATGCTGATCACCGCACCGCTGCTGGCTGCACTGGCCTGCGTGCGGCGTGCACGTGACAGCCACCAGGCCGCCTGCAAATGGCGGACGCTGGGCGCGGCCGTGGGCCTGTTCTCGCTGGCCCTGCTGGCCCTGCTGTACCGCAATGTGACGGGCCTGGATCCCGCGCAGACGGCCGTGTCTTCGCTGATCCTGTACGTGTTCTACCGCATCCCCCTGACCTACGTTGCCGCCAGCCCGGGAGGCGGCAACCGTTGCATCCGCGCGGTGGACCTGCTGATCATCGCGTTGCTGTGGCTGTTGTACTACGGGCACACGCGGGCGATGGCGCACTTCAACGCCGCATTGTGGACGCAGTGCCTGAACACCATGAGCAGCATGCAGAACAGCCTGGTGTTCTGCTTCGCACTGATCCGTTTCCTGGCCGAGGACGATCCGGACCGCCGCGATTTTTTCCGGACGCTGACGATCTACGCGCTGGGCTACTTTCTGCTGGCCTTCTACATCAATACCTATCAGCCGCAGGTGCCCGACGGCAGTTGGGGCGACCTGCTGATCAGTGGACTGTTCGTGCTGCTGGCCACCCTGGCGGGCAGCCATCGTCGCTACCCGACAGTGGAGGTATCCCGCAGCCTGCGGCGCATCATCGATGCCGGCGTACCATTGATGCTGCCATTGCTGCTGATGCTGGTGGCGCTTCTGGTCGCGCGCCTGCAGCCGACCCTGGCCACGGTCGGCTTCATCGGCTCCCTGCTCGGCTATGCCCTGCGCAGCGTGCTGAGCCAGGTGGAGATCCAGCGCCAGCGCGACGAGCTGGAAAAACTGGCACGGCGTGATCCACTGACCGGCCTGGGCAACCGACGCAGCTTCGATGAATCGCTTGGCGCGGCCCACCGCCGCGCGCGGCGCCAAGGTCTGGGCCTGGCCGTTCTCATGATCGATATCGACCACTTCAAGCGCCTCAATGACACCTATGGCCACCCGGAAGGAGATCAGCGCCTGCAGTCGGTCGCCGCCATTCTTGATGGCTGCCTGCAACGGGGTGACGATCTGCTGGCCCGCTATGGCGGCGAGGAGTTCATCGCTGCCCTGCCCTCGCCCGATGCCGCCCACGCCATGGCCCTGGGCGAGCGGGTCCGCGCTTCGGTCGAAGCGGCTGCCCTGCCCGCCCCCGAGGCCACCGTCACCATCAGCGTCGGCGTGGCGTGGCAGGCACCGGGCGAAGAGCACGATCCGCGCGACCTGGTCGAACGCGCCGACCAGGCCCTGTATCGGGCCAAGCGCGCCGGTCGCAACCGCGTATATGGCGACGCAGATACTACGGAAGACAGATGCAACCGCCGGGCCTAGACGGCGTGCAGCGCCGCCGCTCCCTGCCGCTGCCCTGCCGCGCCCTGCACGCGGAAGCTGGCCACGGTCTGCAGCAGCTGCGCCGACTGTTCTTCCATGCTGCGCGCCGCCGCCGACGCCTCCTCGACCAGGGCCGCGTTCTGCTGGGTGCCCTGGTCAATCAGATCGACGGCCTGGTTCATCTGCTGGATATCGTCGCTCTGCTGCTGCGCGGCCGTGCTGATTTCGCTCATCAGGTCACTGACCCGGCGCACGTTTGTCACAATCTCATCCATGGTGCGGCCCGCGCTCTCGACCTGCGCGGTACCGGCGCCGACATTGGCCACCGACGCATCGATCAGGTGCTTGATCTCCTTGGCTGCGCTGGCCGAACGCTGCGACAGCTCACGGATCTCGGTGGCAACCACGGCGAAGCCACGACCATGTTCACCGGCGCGCGCGGCCTCCACCGCTGCGTTCAGCGCAAGAATGTTGGTCTGGAAGGCGATGCCGTCGATCACCCCGATGATGTCGACGATGCGCCGCGATGAGGCATTGATCACCGCCATCGTCTCGACCACCTCATGCACCACATTGCCGCCCCGCGCGGCGACATCGGCTGCCCCACCGGCCAGCTGGCTGGCCTGGCGGGCATTGGTTGCGGTGCGCTGCACCGTCTCGGCAAGACCCTTCATCGACACCGCAGTCTCCTCCAGCGAGGCCGCCTGCTGCTCGGTGCGCTGCGACAGGTCGCTGTTGCCCTGCGCGATTTCAGTCGCACCCACGGCGATGGTGTCGGCCGCGAACTTGATCTGGCCGATGATCGCGGCCATCGCCTCGACCAGCGAATTCACGCCTTCGCACAACTCGGCAATCGGCCCGCTCTTGTCGGCGGTGGCTACGCGCTGGGTCAAGTCACCCAGCTTGGCGGCAGCCACCACCTCTCGGGTCTGCGCCACGGCGCGCTGCATGACCTGGTTCTCGTGCACCTGCGCGGTGATGTCGGCGGCATACTTCACGACCTTGAACGGCTTTCCGTTGAGGTCCAGGATGGGGTTGTAGGAAGCCTGGATCCAGACCTCGCGCCCGTCCTTGCCCAGGCGCCGATACTGGCCCGCATCATATTCGCCGCGCCCAAGTTTCTCCCAGAACTGGCGATATTCCACGCTGCTGCGATGCCCGGGCTCGACAAACAACGAATGGTGCTGCCCGCGCACCTCGTCCAGGCTGTAGCCGGTGGCGGCGAGGAAATTGTCGTTGGCCGACAGGATGCGGCCATCCATGCTGAACTCGATCACCGCCTGCGACTTGGCGATCGCGGCCAGTTGCCCCGCCGAGTCGGCCGCCTGCAGCTTCTGCGCGGTGATGTCGGTCGCGAACTTGACCACCTTGTACGGCCGCCCCTGGCGGTCCAGCACCGGGTTGTACGAGGCCTGGATCCAGATCTCGCGCTGGCCCTTGCCGAAGCGGCGGTACTGTCCGGCGTCATATTCGCCGCGCCCCAAGCGCGCCCAGAAGTCGCGGTACTCGGCGCTGCGCGCCTGCTCGGGGTCGACGAACAGGGAATGATGCCTGCCCTGGATCTCCTCCAGCCGGTACCCCATCGCCTGCAGGAAATTGTCATTGGCCTGCAGGATGGTTCCGTCGAGCGCGAACTCGATGACGGCCTGCACGCGATGCAGCGCGGCCACCTGCGCCTCCAGCTCGGTGCGGTCGGTCATCGCCTTCGCTGTGCCGGTGCGTTGCTGCGGCGCCAGCACGCCAAGCAGCGTACGCCACGGCGACCATCGGGTATGCAGCTCGTCCGGCGCCTGCGCGCCTGCCATGAAGCCTGGAATGAGCATTGTCTGATCCTCGGTGTCCGGTAAGCGGTTGTGACCCGACGGGCGGGATGCCCGGCGGCAACATCAGTTGCCAGGGACTACAGGTGCCAACCGGCACCTCTCGAGCGACTGCCAAGAACGTCTGCTGCGGCTGCGATCGGCATCTGGAAGCGGCGGAACACACTGCGCGGACCGCCCATCGGGGGCAGTCTGGGGTCCTGCGGCGGGCAACTGGAGCGGGATCCAGAGGGGATATCGGCGATGCCGTCGGCCGCTTTAGCGGCATTCCGCGACGTCCGTCGCAACTCCGTCCATTGCAGGCGGAATGCGGTGGACGATTGCCGTGTACTTCACGCCTTTTTCACGTGTCCCCGCCTTCACACCAAGGCATTGGGCCAATGAACGGCTGGACCGGATCCGTTCCGCCACCGGTTGGCGGAACGCTGTACAGCGCAGGCGCCGGGAGGCAGCCGACCACATCGCCGACAGAAGGATGCAGCTCAAGGAAAAAAGGTTTACATGACCGATGCGGGGTTCGCCCGCAGGGGAAAACGACCAGCATGAAGGTCCCGCAGGATGCTCATCTACATGGAGATCGCATGTTCCCTCGCTTTGCCAGCCTTCTTCTCCTGGCCCTATGCAGCAGCAGTGCGCTGGCGACCGGCACCGCCTATCGACCGGCCTTCCACCCGGACCAGCTGAAGGGCCCCCCCGCAGGACGCCCCAACCAGGTACTGGTGCTGGGCAGCCCGCACCTGTCGAGCCTGCCGGAGGCCTTCACGCCGGCAATGCTGGAACCTCTGCTGCAGCGCCTGGAGGCCTGGCGGCCCACCGCGATCGCCGTGGAGAACGTGTCCGGCCTGCAGTGTGACTTCATGCGCCGCAATCCGGCCCGATACGCGGAGAGCGTCGCGGACTACTGCGTCGATCCGGCACCGGCGCAGGCCGCCACCGGTCTGGACGTGCCCAGCGCCAACGTGGAAATGGAACGCCTGCTTGCAGATTGGCCCAAGGCGCCAAGCGCTGCCCAGCGACGTCGCTTGGCCGCAGTCTTCCTGGCTGCGGGCGAGAGCAGCTCGGCAGTCGTCCAATGGCTGCGGCTGCCCCGGGAAGAACGCCGTGCGGCCGACAGCCTGACTCCGGAGCTGGTGCAGTTCCTCGACACGCGCATGACCCGCCGCAACGAGGCCGTCCTGGTGGCCGGCGTGCTTGCCGCACGCCTCGGACTGGAGCGCCTGTGGTCGGTGGACGACCACACTGCGGATTCGCCCATACCGGAATCGCAGCAGAAGGCCTACGCTGCCGCCATACGCGGCGCCTGGGACAACGCCTTCGTCAAAGCACGCAGGGCGGCTGATGAACGGCTCGGAGCCAATCTTGTTCAGCCGGAAGGATTGCTCGCGATGTATCGCGCCTACAACGCACCCGAGACCGCGATGGTGGCGTTCAACAGCGACTTCGGCGCGACGCTTGTCGAACCCTCACCGGAAGGCTTCGGCCGCAACTACCTGGGCTACTGGGAAACCCGTAACCTGCGCATGGTCGCCAACATGCGCGACGTGCTCGGCCAGCATCCAGGCACCCGCATGCTGACCATCGTCGGCGCGTCACACAAGGGCTATTACGAGGCTTACCTCAACCTGATGCATGACGTGCAGCTGGTCAGTTCGGATGAAGTACTGCGCTGACGCAACTGCGCATGGGGGATGCGGTAACCATCCGCCGCATCACTCCACCGCGTTCCTGCCCGCCCGCCACAGCATGATGCTGGCGGCACCGATGCAGGACAGCGTGAACACCAGCAAGGCGACCGCGCCGCCCTGCAGCACCGGCAGCAGGGCCTGCGCGTGCAGGTCGCCGCGCAGCTGTTCCGCACGCAGGCAGGCGGCCAGGGCCAGGCACCAGCCGACCATTGCCGGGGCGTAGGCACGCAGCGTCACCGGGTTGCAGACATTCATGGGACCACCTGTAGGAGGGGAAGTGCGCGGAGTATTCGCGCACGCCCTCTCACAGGTTGAGATCAGCCCTCGGTCGGATCGATGTCGCCGCCCGGCAGCTCACTCGCCTCGCCCTGTACCTGCACGTTGTTGCGGCCCATTGCCTTGGCCCGGTAGCACTGGGCATCGGCCGCCGCCACGGCCTGGTCGACGCTCATCCCGCCCGTCAAGGGCGCGATGCCGATGCTGGCGCCCACATGCAGGCGGTCCTGGTCCCACGGAATCGACAGCGACGCAAGGGTGTGCAGCAGCTCGCCGCCAATGCGCGCTGCACGACGCGGCGTGCAACCGGACAGGATCACCGCGAACTCATCCCCACCCAGCCGCGCCACCACATCCGAATCCCGCACGCCGTGGCGCAGCACGCTGGCCACCGCCCACAGCACGGCGTCACCGGCCAGATGGCCCCAGGTGTCGTTGACCGGCTTGAAGCGGTCCAGGTCGATGTACATCAGCGAGGCGGCCTGGCCGGTACGCTCCACGCGGGTGATCGCCTGCTGCAGATGCACCTCGAAGCCACGACGGTTGCTCAGCTCGGTCAGCGGATCGATCTCGGCCAGGTGGCGGGCTTCGCGCTGCCGCGCCCGCTGCTGGGTGTCGTCGCGCAGCACCCACACCGCGCCGCGCACATGGCCCTCGTCATCGCGCAGCCAGGCGCGGGTCAGATCGACCGGGATCGTGGCCGTGCCCAGGCGCAGCAGAAGGTCGGCATGCAGGTCCACCGCATTGCTTTCCGGGTCCAGCAGCACGGATACATCAAGCACCGAGCCGGGCGCGTATTCGGTGGTCAGCGCCAGTACGTCCTGCACGTTGTGCCCTGCCAGCGACAGCGCGCCATCACCGGCGAGGGTGCGGACAGCAGCGGCGTTGGCGTAATCGATACGACCGTCCAGACTGACGCTGAGCACCAGATCGGCCACGGCATCGAGGGTGATGCGGCTGCGCTGCTCGCTCTCGAACAGGCGCTGTTCGCTGCTGCGCTGGGCGCTGATGTCCTGGATCTGCGACACGAAATGCAGCGGCTCGCCATGCTCGTTGCGCACCAGCGAGACCGACAGCCGCGCCCAGATCACCTTGCCGTCGCGATCGAGATAGCGCTTTTCCAGGTGATAGTGACTGCGCCGCCCGGCCAGCAGATCCTGCACCAGGGCCAGGTCGGCCTGCAGGTCATCGGGGTGGGTCAGGCGTTGGAAATCAACCTGCAGCAGTTCCTCGCGGGGGTAGCCCAGGATCCGGCACAGGGCGTCATTGACGTCCAGCCAGCGCCCCTCCAGCGACACCAGCGCCATGCCCAGCGCCGCCGACGTGAACGCACCGGCGAATTTCTCCGCCGCCAGGCGTGCTTCGGCACGTGCCTGCAGGATCTCGGTGATGTCGATGGACATGCCGACGTAGCCGATGCGCGCGCCGCCGGCACCATCCATGCGGCTGATCGACAGGCGCACCTGGCGTGGCTGGCCGTCCTTGCGCCGCAATGTCCATTGCCTTGAATAGGTCTGCGCATCGGCACGGGCGCTGAGGGCTTCAAACGCGCCCGGCAGGCGTCCGTCCGCAGCCGCCAGCGGGCGCAGCCATGCCGCCAACTCGTCCGGATCGTGGAAATCACCCAGTCGCCGCTGTCCGACCACTTCCTCCGCGCTGTATCCCAGCAGGCGTTGCGCACCGGTATTGAACAGGGTAATGGTGCCTTCGGTATCGGTCGCGATTACCGCCACCTCGTCGGACGCATCGACCACGGCCTGCAGCCGCTGCCGGCTTTCGGCGGCGTCCTGCCGCGCCTGCTGCAGCTCGGTCACGTCGGCATGCGCACCGGCCATCCACAGCGGTCGTCCCTGCCCATCCCATTCGAACACGCGGCCACGGTCGTGGATCCATATCCACTGGCCGTTCTTGTGGCGCATGCGGAGCAGGCAGACATAGTTGTCGCTGCGGCCTTCAAAATGATCCTCAAGTGCCGCGTCGGACAGGACGATGTCATCGGGATGGACCAGCTTCAGGAACGTCTTCTGGCACACCGGCTCCAGCTCTTCCAGGCGATAACCGACGATCTCCGCCCAGCGCGCATTGACCCGCATCTCGCCGGTCTGCACGTTCCACTCCCAGGTGCCGGCGGCGGTGCCGTCAATGATCATCGCCAGGCGACGACGCTCTTCGGCCAGCGCCTGCAGGCGCCGCTCCAGCAACCCGTTGCCGTTGGTTCCCTGGCCGGCCATCAACCCGTACCCCGGCCCGCACAGGGAGGCAGCGGCCGCAGCGCGACGCTGCAGACCTCAACGAAGACGACGGGTCCTGCTGGCGTCATGGCCCTCCCCAGCAACAGCGGGGTGGCCGGACGCCTCCCCTCAAGCGCAAGTGTGCGCAATCACGGGGAAAATCGACAAGTCCCCCGCCACGAATCAAGCGTGACGGGGAACACGGTCCTCAACTGCGCTTGGCGCGGGCGAAGGCCTCGGCCAGGGCGTTGTTGGCCGGGGGCGCGGACGCGGCGGGACGGCCGCCATTGCCCTGGCCCCGGTTCGGCCCGCGGTTCTGGCCGCCTGCATCGCGGCGCGGACCCTGCCCATGGCCGCGCTCATCACGCTGGCCCGGGCGGCTGGTGGCTTGGCCGGGGGTATCGTCCAGGCGCCGGGTCAGGGCGATGCGCTTGCGCGCCACGTCCACCTCCAGCACCTTCACCTTGACGATATCGCCGGCCTTGACCACGTCGCGCGGGTCCTTCACGAACGTATCGGACAGGGCCGAAATGTGGATCAGGCCATCCTGGTGCACACCGATATCGACGAAGGCACCAAAGGCCGCCACGTTGCTTACCACACCCTCGAGCACCATGCCCTCGCGCAGATCCTTGATGTCCTCGACGCCCTCGGCGAAGCGTGCCGCCTTGAACTCGGGGCGTGGGTCTCGGCCCGGCTTCTCCAGTTCCTTGAGGATGTCACGCACGGTCGGCACGCCAAAGGTGGCATCGGTGAACTGCTCGGCCTTCAGGCCGCGCAGGAAGCTGCCATCACCGATCAGCGCCTTGATCGGGCGCGCGGTGCTGGCCACGATGCGCTCGACCACCGGGTAGGCTTCGGGGTGTACCGCCGAAGCATCCAGCGGCTCATCACCGTCGGCAATGCGCAGGAAGCCCGCGCACTGTTCAAAGGTCTTCTCGCCCAGGCGCGCCACCTTCAGCAGGTCCTTGCGGCGCTTGAACGGGCCGTTCGCATCACGGTGGCGCACGATGTTCTCGGCCACCGTGGCCGACAGGCCGGACACCCGCGACAACAGTGCAGCCGAAGCGGTGTTCACGTACACGCCCACCGCGTTCACGCAGTCCTCCACGCGGGCATCCAGCGCGCGCGCCAGACGGTACTGGTCCACATCGTGCTGGTACTGGCCGACACCGATGGCCTTGGGTTCGATCTTCACCAGTTCGGCCAGCGGGTCCTGCAGGCGGCGGGCGATCGACACCGCCCCACGTAGCGACACGTCCAGCTCCGGGAACTCCCTGGCCGCGAACTCGGACGCCGAGTACACCGACGCGCCGGCCTCGCTGACCACCACCTTCTGCAGCTTCGGGTTGCCAGCAGCCTTGATCGCTTCGCCGGCCAGCTTGTCGGTTTCACGGCTGGCGGTGCCGTTGCCGATCGCGATCAGTTCCACGTTGTGCTTGGCGCACAGCTGCTTGATCGTCTGCAGCGACTGCTCCCACTGGCGACGCGGCTCGTGCGGGTAGATGGTGTCGGTGGCCACCAGCTTGCCGGTGGCATCGACCACGGCGATCTTGCAGCCGGTGCGGATGCCCGGGTCCAGTCCGAGCACGGTCTTCGGGCCGGCGGGTGCCGCCAGCAACAGGTCCTTCAGGTTGTCGCCGAACACCGCGATGGCCTCGGCTTCGGCCTTCTCGCGGGCCTGGTTGAACAGGTCCAGCAGCAGGTGCGTGTGCAGCTTGGCGCGCCAGGTGAGCCGGCAGGCGTCCAGCAGCCAGCGGTCGGCGGCGCGGCCCTGGTCGGCGATGCCGGCCCTGCGCGCCACGCGCCCTTCGGCGTACTGGTGGCCGGCCTCGGCATCACTGCCGGGGTCCAGCTCCAGGAACAGGATCTCCTCGCGGCGCGCGCGAAACAGCGCCAGCAGCCGGTGCGAGGGAATCTTCGCCAACGACTCGGCGTGATCGAAGTAATCGCGGTACTTGGCGCCTTCGGTTTCCTTGCCCTCGGCCACGCGCGCGCGGATCACGCCGGTTTCGCCCAGCCAGGTGCGCAGTTCGCCGACCAGCGCGGCGTCTTCACCCCAGCGCTCCATCAGGATCGCGCGCGCACCTTCCAGCGCAGCCTTGGTGTCGGCCACGCCTTTGTCGGCATTGACGAAGCTGGCCGCAAAGCTCTGCGGGTCCTGCGTCGGGTCGGCCAGCAGGCCATCGGCCAGCGGCTCCAGCCCCGCCTCGCGGGCGATCTGGGCGCGGGTACGGCGCTTGGGCTTGTACGGCAGGTACAGGTCTTCCAGACGGCTCTTGGTATCGGCGGCCAGGATGTCGTTGCGCAGTTCGTCGCTGAGCTTGCCCTGTTCGCCGATGCTGGCCAGCACCGCTGCGCGACGGTCCTCCAGCTCGCGCAGGTAGGTCAGGCGCACTTCCAGGTTGCGCAGCTGGGTGTCGTCCAGGCCGCCGGTCACTTCCTTGCGGTAGCGCGCGATGAACGGAACGCTGGCGCCCTCGTCGAGCAGGCCGACGGCGGCGCGCACCTGGGCGGACTGGGCACCGATCTCGTCGGCGATGGTCTGGGCGATCTGCTGGGCGAGCGCGCTCTGGGCGTTCTTGGCGTCGTGCATTGCTTCAGGTCTGTGCCGCATTACGGGAAGACCCCATTCTGGCAACCCGCGACGGAGCCGGACAAGGCATTGACAGGGCGCAAGGTTCAGCGGCGTAGCCGGATTGGACGCCGGCATCCTGGCAAAGCGCGGGCCCGGACTGGCCCTGGGCTGGGATGCCGGCGCGGGCGCGCGATGGTGGGCGCGCCCTGCCGCGTGTTACGAAGGTCAGCGGTAGTGGCGGGCGGCGCGCTGCATGACGATCTCGTCACGCATGCCTTCCAGGGCCATCAGGCGGACCTTGCCGACACCCTGCAGTTCCATGAACCGCTCCGTGTAGAACTCCGGCCCCAGCGCGGTGTCGGCGCGGGATTTGCTGAAGCCGTAGGGCACCACGCCCTTCTCGCCATCCTTGCTACCACCGACATAAAGAACGATTGCCATGTGATGTATTCCTCCAAATTGCTACTGCGTACTGCACTCGATGAGCGATGCTGCGAGCTCATCGAGGGAGAGCTTACCGCGTCGAACCTGACTGGAACGTCACGAAGGCTAATGACGATCGGTTGCATGCAGATGACGGCGGGATCGCAGCAGAATGCTTACGGATCTTTAACTTCCGGCTAACGAATCAGTACGGGATTCCCGCCAACGGCGCAGCCCCTCGTGGCTTGGTCGCGAAGTGCGTTTCATGTGATTGGTCAGGGCGGGATGGGGTCGCGGGACACGCCGTAAACCCATCCATGGGGGCTCGATGGCGCCATCCATGGCGCCAAC
>NZ_JAPTFO010000087.1:0-13885 GCF_030985515.1 Stenotrophomonas sp. Sm10 | reverse complement strand
CGACCGAGCTTACATGGACGTACTTGCAGCGGCCCCCGCCACCGGACCCACCCCGCCACCCCACGGATAGCGCGCTTCGGCTGTTGCCGTTGCCTCTGCGGGTGCAGGGCTGCAAGCCCTGCAAACCAAAACCCCTCAGTGAGCAGCAGGCCGCGACGGCGGCAGCCACGCCGCCACGACGCCCAGCAGCGGCAGGAACGCAGTCAGCTGATAGACGTACTCGATGCTGGTCTTGTCCGCCAGCAGGCCCAGCACGGCGGCACCCAGCCCGCCCATACCGAACGCGAAACCGAAGAACAGGCCGGACACCATGCCGATCCGGTGCGGCATCATTTCCTGCGCATAGACCACGATGGCCGAGAACGCCGAGGACAGCACGAAACCGATCAGCACCGCCAGCACCGTGGTCCAGAACAGATCGGCATGCGGCAGCATCAGTGCGAACGGCGCAACGCCCAGGATCGAGGTCCAGATGATCGGCTTGCGGCCGATGCGGTCACCCAGCGGGCCGCCGAGGAAGCCGCCGGCCGCGGACGCCACCAGGAATGCGAACAGGTGCAGCTGCGCCTGTGCCACCGGAATGCCGAAATGGTGGATCAGGTAAAAGGTGAAGTAGCTGCCGATGCTGGCCATGTAGAAGTACTTGCTGAAGATCAGCACCAGCAGGATCGCCAGCACCTTGGCCACGGTGCGCGGCGGATGGCGCGGCGCCGTCGAGGCGGTGCTGGCCGGACGCGGGGTGCCCAGGTGCAGCGCGTACCAGCGGCCGACATAGGTCAGCAGCGCGATGCCGATCAGGGCGGCGCCGGCAAACCACGATGCGGCATGCTGGCCGTACGGCACGATCACCGCCGCTGCGATCAGCGGGCCCAGCGCGGTACCGAAGTTGCCACCGACCTGGAACACCGACTGCGCGAAACCATGGCGACCGCCCGAGGCCAGCCGCGCGATGCGCGAGGCTTCCGGATGGAAGATGGCCGAACCAATGCCGACCATCGCCGCCGCCATCAGCACCACCGCGTAGTTCGGTGCGAAGCCCAGCAGCAGCATGCCGCACAGGGTCGAGGCCATGCCGATCGGCAGCGAGTACGGCGCCGGGCGGCGGTCGGTAGCCATGCCGATCAACGGCTGGAAGATCGAGGCGGTGAGCTGGTAGGTCAGCGTGATCAGGCCGATCTGGGTGAAGCTGAGGTTGAAGCCGCCCTTGATCACTGGATAGATGGCCAGGATCAGCGACTGCATCATGTCGTTGACGACATGCGAGGTGGAGATGGCGGCCAGCACGCCGGGGGCCACCGGGCGTGAGGTGGTTGCGGGAGAAGCCAGGGTCGACATGGATACAGTCAGGTTGGGGGCGAGCCACGCATGCTACGGTGACCTCCCCCTCCCTTCTGCCGCGTTCGGGTCATGGCATATCGCAAAAAGGACATCCCCTGCCAGGTCCGCGAGACTGCGCCGTGGAACGAGGTTCCGGTGCACCGCCCAGTGACCTGCCGCGCCCGCCATTACAAGCCCGGGACCCACATCGCGCCCCACCGGCACCGGCGTCACCAGCTGGTGTTCGCCATGTCCGGACTGATGGTGGTGCGTGCAGACGGCGGCCGCTGGGTAGTGCCTTCAACCCGCGCGATCTGGGTCCCGGCCGGCACGGCCCATGCGGTGGACTGCATCGCCGAAGTACACATGCGCAGCCTGTACGTGGAGCCGGACTTCGCGCCGCAGCTGCCGGACGAAGCGTTCGCGGTACAGGTGGCGCCGCTGCTGCGCGAGCTGCTGCTGGCCGCCAGCCTGATCGAGACCGCGCATGTGGACGACAGCCGCGACGGCCGCGTGGTGCGCCTGCTGCTGGACGAGCTGCACCGCATGGACGTGCTGCCGCTGCACCTGCCCTCGCCCACCGACCCGCGCCTGCAGCGGATCTGCCAGCACATCCAGAAGCATCCCGGCGACGACGCCACGCTGCAGGATTGGGCGCAGGCGCTGCAGGTGGACGTGAAAACCATCCAGCGCCATTTCGCCAGCGAACTGGGCATGAGCTTCGGGCAGTGGCGACAACAGGCGCGGCTGCTGGCCGCACTGGAACGGCTGGCCGTCGGCGACAAGGTCATCGATGTCGCGCTGGCGATGGGTTACGACAGCCCAAGCGCGTTCACCAGCATGTTCAAGCGGCAGCTGGGGCAGACACCTGCGGCGTTTTTCCGCTGACCGCATACGAAAACGCCGGGCATGGCCCGGCGCTACCGTTCAATGCTTGCGTTGAGAACTCAGGACGTCATGCGGTCCCAGAAGCCCTTCACGCCATCGATGAAGGTGGCCGACTTCGGCGAATGCTTGCGCGCTTCCTCACCAACGAAGGTGGCTTCGAACTGCTCCAGCAGCTTGCGCTGCTCGTTGGTGAGGTTGACCGGGGTCTCCACCACCACACGGCAGTACAGGTCACCCTCGCTGCGGCTGCGCACCGAACGTACGCCCTTGCCACGCAGGCGGAACAGCTTGCCGGTCTGGGTCTCGGCCGGAATGCGGATCTCCGCCTCGCCGCCCAGCGTGGCCACGCGCACGGTGTCACCCAGTGCCGCCTGCGAGATGCGGATCGGCACTTCGCAGTGCAGGTCGTCGCCATCGCGCTGGAAGATCGCATGCTCGCGCACGCGCACTTCCACGTACAGGTCACCCGGCGGCGTACCGGCCGGACCGGCTTCGCCCTCGCCCTGCAGGCGGATGCGGTCGCCGGTATCGACGCCGGCCGGCACCTTCACCGACAGCACCTTGTCTTCCTCGACGCGGCCGTTGCCGTGGCAGGTCTTGCAGGGCTTGGCGATGATCTGGCCACGGCCGCCGCAGTTGTGGCAGGCCTGCTGCATGGCGAAGATGCCGCGCTGGATGCGCACCTGGCCACGGCCGTGGCACACGTTGCAGGTCTCGGCCTTGCCGTCCTCGGAGCCACTGCCATCGCAGTCGCTGCACTCGGCCAGGGTCGGAATCTCGATGCGGCGCTCGACGCCGCGCACGGCTTCTTCCAGGTCCAGCTCCATCACGTAGCCGATGTCGGCGCCGCGACGGGCCTGGCGCGGACCACCGCCGCCACCAAAGATGTTGCCGAAGATATCGCCGAAGATATCGTTCATGTCCGGGCCGCCCGGACCACCGCCGCCCATGCCGTGCTCGAACGCGGCGTGGCCGTGGCTGTCGTACATGCGGCGCTTGTTGCCGTCGGACAGTACTTCGTAGGCTTCCTTGCACTCCTTGAAGGAGGCTTCGGCCGCCGTATCGCCCGGGTTGCGGTCCGGGTGGAACTTCATCGCGCAGCGACGGTAGGCCTTCTTCAGCTCTTCGTCGGTGGCGGTGCGGGCAACGCCCAGCACTTCGTAGTAATCGCGCTTGCTCATATCGTGAATCGGGTTCCGGAACGTCGGGATTCGTCAAAGCGGAAGAGCGGAACCAGGTCCGCTCTTGCGTCGGGCGCCCCGACACGCCGGTGGGCGGTCAGGACCCTGATGCGACAACGGGACGCTGGTGGCCAGCGTCCCGCGTCGGTCCGGATCAGGACTTCTTGTCGTCCTTGACTTCGGTGAACTCAGCGTCGACCACGTCGTCCTGCGCCTTGCCGGCATTGCCGGCGTCGGCACCCGGGGCACCGCCCTGGTCGGCCGAAGCAGCGGCGAACAGCGACTGGCCAGCTTCTTCCAGTGCCTTCGACTTGGCTTCGATCTGTGCCTTGTCGTCGCCCTTCATCGCGGTTTCCAGGTCAGCCAGCGCTGCCTCGACCTTGCCGATGACATCGCCGCCGACCTTGCTGCCGTGCTCGGTGATCGCGCTGCGGGTGCCGTGGATCAGGGCGTCGGCCTGGTTGCGGGCCTGCACCAGTTCCTGGAACTTCTTGTCTTCTTCGCGGTTGGCTTCCGCGTCGGCGACCATGCGCGCGATCTCCTCCTCGGACAGGCCCGAACCGGCCTTGATCTCGACCTTCTGTTCCTTGTTGGTCTTCTTGTCCTTGGCCGACACATGCAGGATGCCGTTGGCGTCGATGTCGAAGGACACTTCCACCTGCGGCAGACCGCGCGGGGCCGGCTCGATGCCGGACAGGTCGAACTTGGCCAGCGACTTGTTGAAGCGGGCCTGTTCGCGCTCACCCTGCAGCACGTGCACGGTCACGGCCGACTGGTTGTCCTCGGCGGTGGAGAACACCTGCGAGGCCTTGGTCGGGATGGTGGTGTTCTTCTCGATGATCTTGGTGAACACGCCACCCATGGTCTCGATGCCCAGCGACAGCGGGGTCACGTCCAGCAGCAGCACGTCCTTGACGTCGCCGCCCAGCACGCCGCCCTGGATCGCCGCACCCAGTGCCACGGCTTCGTCCGGGTTGACGTCCTTGCGCGGTTCCTTGCCGAAGAACTCGGTCACGGCCTGCTGCACCTTCGGCATGCGGGTCTGGCCGCCGACCAGGATCACTTCGCTGATGTCGCTCGAACGCAGGCCGGCATCGTTCAGGGCGACGCGGCACGGCTCGATCGACTTCCTGATCAGGTCATCCACCAGCGCTTCCAGCTTGGCGCGGGTCAGCTTGATGTTCAGGTGCTTCGGACCCGACGCGTCGGCAGTGACGTACGGCAGGTTCACTTCGGTCTGCTGGGCGCTGGACAGCTCGATCTTGGCGCGCTCGGCAGCGTCCTTCAGGCGCTGCAGGGCCAGCGGATCCTTGCGCAGGTCGATGCCCTGGTCCTTGTTGAACTCTTCAACCAGGTACTCGATGACGCGGTTGTCGAAGTCTTCGCCGCCCAGGAAGGTGTCGCCGTTGGTGGCCAGCACTTCGAACTGCTTTTCACCGTCGACGTTGGCGATCTCGATCACCGAGACGTCGAAGGTGCCGCCGCCCAGGTCGTACACCACGATCTTGCGATCCTTGTTGTCGCCCTTGTCCAGGCCATAGGCCAGCGCGGCCGCGGTCGGCTCGTTGATGATGCGCTTGACGTCCAGGCCGGCGATGCGGCCGGCGTCCTTGGTCGCCTGGCGCTGGCTGTCGTTGAAGTAGGCCGGCACGGTGATGACCGCTTCGGTGACCTTCTCACCGAGGAAGTCCTCGGCGGTCTTCTTCATCTTTTCCAGCACCTTGGCCGAGATTTCCTGCGGCGCCATCTTCTTGCCGTCGCTGGTGGCCACCCAGGCGTCGCCATTGTCATGGGCCAGGATGCTGTACGGGACGTGGGCGATGTCCTTCTGCACCTCGCCATCGGTGAACTTGCGGCCGATCAGGCGCTTCACCGCGTAGAAGGTGTTCTTCGGGTTGGTCACGGCCTGGCGCTTGGCCGAGGCACCGACCAGGACTTCGCCGTCCTTGGTGTAGGCGACGATCGACGGGGTGGTGCGATCGCCTTCCGAATTCTCGATGACGCGGGCCTTGCCGCCGTCCATGATCGCCACGCACGAGTTGGTGGTGCCGAGGTCGATACCAATGATCTTGCCCATGGGGGAGACTCCTGAGGATACTTGTTGGGGTCAGTCCGGCCGTTCGGCCGGTGGATGAATACGATGTGGGGGAGGCTCGTGGAACATTCAAGCCATCCTCCGAACGCTGTGTTTCCGGTCATCCGGCGCGTTCAGCGTCGGGTCGGGTGGCGGGTCTGTCCGCCGCCCCGGCCCTGCGGGATCACTCGGCGGCCACCACCACCAGCGCCGGCCGCAGCAGGCGCTCGTTCAGCAGGTAGCCCTTCTGGAACACGGTCACCACGCTGCCCGGGGCGGCGCCCGGGGTCGGCGCCTGGCTGATCGCCTGGTGGTGTTCCGGGTTGAACGGCTGGCCGATCGGGTCCAGCAGGACCAGGCCGTTGTCGGCAGCGACCTTGAGCAGCTGCTTGTAGGTCAGCTCCAGGCCTTCGCGCAGCGGGTGCGGGTCGTCGCCGGCGGCCTTCAGGCCGGCGTCCAGGCTGTCGAACACGGGGAGCAGATCGCCCAGCAGCTTCTCGTTGGCGAACTTGCGGGCCTGTTCGATGTCACGGGCAACGCGCTTGCGCTGGTTCTCCAGGTCGGCGCGCTCACGCAGGGCATCGGCCTTGACCTGTTCGATTTCGGCGCGCAGGCGCTCGACTTCGTCGTTGACGCCGGCGGTGGCGGCCGCATCGGCGGCACTCTGCTGGGATTCGATATCTGGCTGTTCGTGGTTCATGTCTGGGTCCCTGGCGGTCAAACTCCGCCTCCAACCACCCTAGTGTGGGCGGGATGCTGCGTTTCAAGCGTCGGATGTTCCCGGCGTGCGCGAGGCCGGTGAAAAGGCCGCGCCGAGCACATCGGCCGTGGCCTGGACCAGCGGGATCACGCGGTCGTAGGCCATCCGCTTGGGACCGATCACGCCCAGCACGCCCAGCACCTGGCCGTTGGCGGTGTACGGGGCGGTGACCAGCGAGACGCCCTGCAGCGGCATCATCCCGGTCTCCTCGCCGATGAAGATGCGCACGCCCGGCGCCTGGATGGTCCGCTCCAGCAGCTGCAGGATCTCGCGCTTGCTGGAGAACAGCTCGAACAGTTCGCGCAGGCGCTCCAGGTCAGACAGGTCCTGCACCCCCATCAGCCGGGTCTGGCCGGCCACCAGCATGTCGTCGGCCGGCGGCTGCAGGGCCTGTTCGGCCAGTTCGATGCTGTGCGCCAGCAGCTGTTCCAGTTCGGACCGGGCATCGCGCAGTTCCAGCAGCAGGCGGGTGCGGATCTCGGCCAGCGGCAGGCCGGCGAAATGCGCATTGAGGTAGTTGGCGACCTGCTCCAGCTGCCCCGGCGCAAACTCCTGGCGGGTCTCAATGACCCGGTTCTGTACCTCGTTGTCGGCGAACACCAGGATCGCCAGCACCCGCCGTCCGTCCAGCGCCACGAAATCGATCTGGCGGAAGGCGAACTGCTCCCGCCGCGGGGCGCTGACCACGCCGACGAAGTGGCTCATCGCCGACAACAGTTCCGAAGCGCTGCCGAGCAGGGCCTGGGTGCTGCCACCGCCGGCCAGCTCCTGGCGCAGCCGGGCCAGCTCGCCCTCGCCCGGCGGCTGCATCTGCAGCAGGCTGTCGACGAATACCCGGTAGCCGTGCGCGGTCGGTACCCGCCCGGCCGAGGTATGCGGCGAGGCCAGCAGGCCCAGGTCCTCCAGGTCGCCGAGGATGTTGCGGATGGTGGCCGGGCTGACCTCCAGCCCGGCCACGCGTGCCAGCGTCTGCGAGCCCACCGGCTCACCGTCCTGGATATAACGCGCGATCAGCGTGCGCAGCAGATGGCGCGCACGCGGGGCAAGCTGGTCGGGAGAACCGTGCATGGAATCAACCTGTGAGACACGGACACTAGATAATGGCGGCGCATCACCTTGGCAAGTCATTGGACCTCCCGCGCCCGCGTGCTAGCGTTGCGCGGCTGCTGATACCCCCTTACCCATGCTCAGACATCTTTCGATCAAGGATTTCGCCGTCGTCCGCGCTACCGAACTGGAGTTCGGGCCAGGCATGACCGTGGTTTCAGGCGAGACCGGCGCCGGCAAGTCGCTGATGGTCGACGCGCTGGGCTTCCTGTCCGGCCTGCGCGCCGACAGCGGCGTGGTCCGCCATGGCGCCGCCCGCGCCGAGCTTTCCGCCGAATTCGCGCTGGAGCAGCTGCAGGCCGCCCGCCAGTGGCTGGCCGACAACGAGCTGGACGACGAGGACCAATGCCAGCTGCGCCGCGTGATCCGCGCCGACGGCGGTTCCCGGGCCTGGATCAACGGCCGCCCGGTGACCCTGGCCCAGCTGGGCGACCTGGCCTCGTTGCTGGTGGAGATCCACGGCCAGCACGAACAGCAGGCCCTGCTGACGCGCCCGTCGCAGCTGGCGCTGCTGGATGCCTATGCCGGCAACGAGAACGAACGCCGCCAGGTACGGCGCGCCGCCGCGGCCTGGCAGGCACTGGTCGATGAATCGCTGGCGCTGTCGCAACAGGGCGACGTCAGTGACCGGATCGGCTTCCTCGAGCACCAGCTGCGCGAACTGGACCGGGAAGACCTTGAGCCGGAATCGATCGCGGCACTCGGCGCCAGCCACCGTCGCCAGGCCCACGCCAGCGCCCTGCTGAGTGCCTGCCAGGCGGCCAGCAACCAGCTCAACGGTGACGACGGCAGCTCCGCGCTGGACCTGTTGCAGCAGGTGCGCCACGAGCTGTCGCGCCTGATCGAACACGACCCACGGCTGGGCGAGGTGGACGGCCTGATCGAGAATGCCTCGATCCAGCTGCACGAAGCCCTGTCGCTGCTTGACCGCGTGCATGACGATCTGGATGCCGACCCGGAACAGTTCGAGGAGAACGAGCGCCGCCTCGGCCGCCTGCACGACCTGGCCCGCAAGCACCGCGTGCCGATGGACGAGCTGGGCGCGCAACGCGAGCGCATGCATGCCGAAGTGGAGCAACTGCGCGGCGCCGACGAGCGCCTGCAGCGCCTGGCCGGCGAGATCGACAAGGCCGCCGCCGCCTGGCGCGTGCAGGCTGAAGTGCTGACCGCCAGCCGCCGCAGCGCCGCCGCCGAACTGTCGGCCACCACCACCGGCATCATCGCCGAGCTGGGCATGGGCGGCGGCCAGTTCCTGATCGAGCTGGAACCCCAGGACGCCGGCAAGCCCGACCCACAGGGCGCCGAACGCGTGGAGTTCCTGGTCGCCGCCAACGCCGGCCAGCCGCCGCGCGCCCTGCGCAAGGTGGCCTCGGGCGGTGAACTGTCACGCATCTCGCTGGCCATTGAAGTGGCCGCGCTGGATCTGGACGCGGTGCCGACGATGGTGTTCGACGAAGTGGATTCAGGCATCGGCGGCGCGGTGGCCGACATCGTCGGCCAGAAGCTGCGCGCACTGGGCGAGAAGCGCCAGGTGCTGTGCGTGACCCATCTGCCGCAGGTCGCCTCCAAGGGCCATGCCCATTACCGGGTCAGCAAGGCGCCGGTGGAAGGCATGACCCAGAGCGCCGTGGAAAAGCTGGACAGCAAGGCGCGCGAAGAAGAGCTGGCGCGCATGCTGGGTGGCGTGGAAGTGAGCAAGGAAGCGCGCGCCGCCGCGCGCAAGCTGCTGCAGGTGTAACGCCGCCCGAGCCGGGCATAGGCCCGGCTTCCGCGCGGTAGTGCCGGCCGCTGGCCGGCAACCCAACACGGGTGGGCGAAGATCGTGAGGTTGCCGGCCAGCGGCCGGCCCTACCCCCGTGGCTGCGTCAGATCGACCTGTTCCACCAGGAAATCGAGGAACGCGCGTACCCGCAGCGGCAGGTAACCGCCCTGCCCCAGGAACACGGCGTGTACTTCTTCCAGGTCACCCGGATTGGCCTCTTCCAGCACCGGCAGCAGGCGCCCGGCGGCGACGTCGCCCTGCACCTGGAACGCGGCCAGGCGGGCCATGCCCAGACCACCCAGCACCAGCTGGCGCAGTGCATCGCCGTTGCTGGCACGGGCGTTGCCGCTGGGCAGCACCATCCGCTCTCGCCCCTCCTGCAGCAGCGGCCAGCCCTGCATCGCACGCGCGTGGCCGATGTCCAGCCGGTTGTGCGACTGCAGTTCGTCGGCGTTGCGCGGCATCCCGTGCCGCTGCAGGTACGCCGGCGCGGCCACGATCATCATCCGCGTCGCGCCCAGCCGTCGCGCCACCAGGCTGGAGCTCTTCAGCGGACCAGCCCTTACCGCAACGTCGGTGCGCTGCTCCAGAAGGTCGATCACTTCATCATTGAGGGTCAGGTCCACCCCCACCTGCGGGTTGCGCGCCAGGAACGCCGGCAGCAGCGGCAACAGGAAATGCTGGCCGAACGGCACGTTGGAGTTGACCCGCAGGCGTCCACGCGGTTCGGCATGGGCACTGGCGCAGCGCTCTGCTTCTTCCAGATCGGCCAGCACCCGCAGGCCCCGCTCGTAGAACGCGCAGCCTTCCGCGGTCAGCTGCAGCTGGCGGGTGGATCGCTGCAGCAGTCGCGTGCCCAGCCGCTGCTCCAATCGTGCCACGAGCTTGCTCACCGCAGACGGCGTCATGTCGAGCGTGCGCGCGGCGGCGGAGAAGCCGCCGGTCTCGATGACCCGCACGAACACTTCCAGCTCGCCGGATCGGTTGATGTCGGGTCGCGCCATGACGATGAATCCAGTTCACAGATGATTATCCATGCGCAGTCTAGTTCACAGATGGCCGGAGAATCACCATGGCAATTCCTCCTTCCCGGGATTGCCCGATGAACCGCTTGAGCCAGTTCACCGCCGCCGCATTGATTGCCCTGTCCGGCGCTGCCAGCGCGGCCACGGCCCCGCACTGGGTCGCCAGCTGGCAGGCCAGCCCGCAACCGGTCTGGGGCGCGGATTTCCTCTTCCCAACCCTGGTTCCGGCCGCGCTGCATGACAAGACTTTCCGCCAGACCGCGCGCATCAGCCTGGGCGGGGCGCGGCTGCGGGTGCGGCTGAGCAATGCCTACGGTACCCAGCCGTTGCGGATCGGAGCGGCCAGCATCTCCGCATGCATGGGCGGCGCGCCTCACCCGCTCAGCTTCGACGGCCAGCCCAGCGTGGTGATCGGCCCCGGCCAGGAACGGCTGAGCGATCCGCTGGCGCTTGCCACGGATGACCGACAGGCGCTGCAGGTCAGTGTCTTCGTGCCGGGGCCGGCGGCGGTCCAGACGTTCCATTGGGACGGTCGCCAGACCAGCTGGATCGCCGCTGGCGACCAGAGCCGGGCCCAGGCGCTGCGCGCTGCCAGCAGCACCACCGCGCGCCTGCTCCTGGCCGGTATCGAGGTCGAGGCCAACGCCAGCGCGCGCAGCGTGGTGGTGATCGGCGACTCGATCACCGATGGCGCCACGGCCAGCCTCGACCAGGACCAGCGCTGGACCGACCATCTGGCCGCGCGCCTCGCCCCGCGCGGGGTGGCGGTGGTCAATGCGGGCATTTCCGGCAATCGGCTGCTGAGCGACGGCATGGGTGAGTCCGCCCTGGCCCGTTTCCAGCGCGATGCACTGGATCAACCCGGCGTGGCGAGCGTCATCGTGCTGATCGGCATCAACGACATCAGCTGGCCCGGCACGGCGTTCGCCCGGGGCCAGGCCAGGCCAACGCTGGCCGAACTGCAGGCGGGCTATCGCACCCTGGCAGAACAGGCCCGCAGGCGTGGTGTGCGGATAATCGGCGCCACCCTGCCACCGTTCACTGGTGCCCTGCCCGGCACGCCGCTGGACGACTACTACCATCCGGACAAGGACGCCCTGCGGCGGCAACTCAATGCCTGGCTGCGTACGGACAGCCCGTTCGACGCGGTGATCGACCTGGACGCGGCGCTGCGCGACCCGGCCGAGCCGTTACGGATGGCCGCCGCCTACGACTCCGGCGATCACCTGCATCCGGGTGATGCAGGGAACCGGGCGATGGCCGAGGCGGTGGACCTGGACCTCCTGATGGGATCATCCAGGCGTGGCGGGAATCTACCGTAAGCAACGAAAAAC
The DNA here is from genome assembly GCF_030985515.1 of Stenotrophomonas sp. Sm10. Classification (NCBI taxonomy): domain Bacteria; kingdom Pseudomonadati; phylum Pseudomonadota; class Gammaproteobacteria; order Lysobacterales; family Lysobacteraceae; genus Stenotrophomonas; species Stenotrophomonas sp. Sm10. The sequence continues at coordinate 2,437 of NZ_JAPTFO010000087.1, read as the reverse complement.
CCCGGGCAGGCCCGGGGTTTCGTCGCATCCAGCGGGCCTGAACGGCCTACTTCCGCTTCTTGCGCACGTACAGCACCAGCGAGTGCTCTTCCAGCTCGTAGCCATGGTCGGCCGCGATCTTGCGCTGCAGCTCCTCGATCTCATGGCTCTCGAACTCGATGATCTTGCCGCTGTCCACGTCGACCATGTGGTCGTGGTGGCCACCACGGTCCAGTTCGTAAACGGCCTGGCCGCCCTCGAAATTGTGCTTGAGCACGAGGCCGGCAGCCTCGAACTGGGTCAGCACCCGGTAGACGGTCGCCAGGCCGATCTCGTCGCCATGCTCGAGCAGCTGGCGGTAGATGTCCTCGGCGGTCATGTGATGCTGGTGGTGCTGGGCATTGCGCTGCTCGAGCAGCGCCAGGATCCGCATCCGCGGATGGGTCACCTTCAGGCCGACTTTACGCAGGTCGTGGGTTTCCATAGGTCTCCGTTCATTGGCGATTTAGCGCCAGCTGCCTCGGATTGGGTCGCGGTGGCACGCCGGGAGTGTATCATCGGTTTGATTTCCCCAACCGCCAGTCCCGATGCGCAATCTCCTGTTGGTCGCCGCCGTCGCCCTGTCCACCACCGGGTGCGGCATCATCTACAAGCAACCCATCTATCAGGGCAACCTGATCCGGGAAGATGCCGTGGCCAAGCTGCAGGTCGGGCAGAGCAAGCAGCAGGTCACCGCGCTGCTGGGCACCCCGTCCATTCCCGACCCGTTCCACGCCCAGCGCTGGGACTATACGTCCAGCCAGCGCGTGAACCGCCTGGGCCGTACCGAAGTGAAGAACTTCGTGGTGTTCTTCGAGAATGACACCGTGACCCGCTGGGAGGGCGATTACTTCCCGGGCAACGACAAGGCCCTGGCCCAGCAGACCGTGCGCCAGTTCGGCCGCAACCTGCCCAAGGACAAGAAGAAGAAGGGCCGTTAAGCGCCCAGCCCCGTCCGCAGGGACGGGTTGCCGGGATCAACCGCCGAGCGCGCGACGCCGGCGGTTGTCCTTGGGATCGGCCAGCAGCGGGCGCAACAGCTCGACGCGGTCGCCATCCAGCAGCACCTGCTGCGGACGCGCCAGGACGCCGTGCACTGCAGCGGCCGGACAATCGGCACTGCCTTCCAGCGCCGCAGCGGCAATGGCGTCGGCCACGGTGGCACCCTCCTCCAGTTTCAGTCGGCGCGACAGCACCTGCTGCGGCCAAGCCAGTACCACTTCGACCTCGATCACCGCTCAGTCCTCGTCGGCGACGCGGACGAAATCGTTGACCATCCGATCGGCCAGGCCCTGGAAGCCGATCGCCAGCGCCGGACCGAGCAGGCGCGAGCTGGGTTCGAACTCCAGGGTGAGGGTGACCTTGCAGGCGTCCTCGGCCAGCGCATGGAATTCCCAGCGGCCGTGCAGCCGCTTGAACGGTCCATCGCGCAGCTGCATATCGATGCTGTGTGGGCGCTGCAGGGTGTTTTCGGTCTGGAACCAGGTGCTGAACGAACCCAGGCCCAGGTCCAGGCGTGCCACTAGGCGGTCCTCGCCCTGCTCCAGGATCTGGGCGGCCGAACACCAGCGGAAACGGCGCGGATAGGCCTGGACATCGTTGACCAGGTCGAACATGCGCGCAGCCGAATGTTCGACCAGGGCGCTGCGGCGGATAGTAGGCATGAATACAGGACGTTTCGGCAATCGACCGGGCGGGCCCGAATCGGAGACAATACGGAAATGAGCAAGAACAGCGGCAAGGATAAAGCAAAGAGCGCGACGGCCAACAAAACCATCGCGTTGAACAAGCGTGCCCGCCACGAGTATCACATCGAAGAGCGCTTCGAGGCCGGCCTCGCCCTGCAGGGCTGGGAGGTCAAGTCGATCCGCGCAGGCCGTGGCAACATCATCGACGCCTACGCCTATGTGAAGCGCGGCGAGATCTACCTGATCGGTGCACAGATCACCCCGTTGATCCAGGCCTCCACCCACGTGGTCGCCGAGGACCGCCGCGAGCGCAAGCTGCTGCTGCACCGGAACGAGATCGACAAGCTGATCGGCAAGGTCGAGCGCGACGGCTACACGATCGTGCCTACCGCGATGTACTGGAGCAAGAACAAGATCAAGCTTGAGATCGCACTGGCCAAGGGCAAGCAGAACCACGACAAGCGCGATGCCGCCAAGGACCGCGACTGGGCGATCGAGAAACAACGCGTGATGCGTCGCGGCAACCGCGACGCGTAAGGCGGCTGCGCAGCACCCTGTAGAGCCGAGCTATGCTCGGCTGCTTTGGCTTTCTGTAGAGCCGAGCCACGCTCGGCTGCTTTGGCTTTCTGTAGAGCCGAGCCACGCTCGGCTGCTTTGGCTTTCTGTAGAGCCGAGCCACGCTCGGCTGCTTTGGCTTTCTGTAGAGCCGAGCCACGCTCGGCTGCTTTGGC
>NZ_JAPTFO010000086.1:0-14091 GCF_030985515.1 Stenotrophomonas sp. Sm10 | reverse complement strand
GGCGGGCCCGGACTGGGGATTCACGGCGTCCCCCGCAACCGGACCCACCCCGCCTCCCTACAGTAACCCCGCTGTTGCTGTTGCTGTTGCCTCCAGCAGGTGCAGGGCTGCAAGCCCTGCCGAACAACCCCCTACTTCAAACGCAGTGCCAGGCTGCCCCCCGCACACACCACCGCCAGCCAGGCCACGCCGTGCCACCCCCACTGCGCCAGCGCCAGGCTGCCCAGCGCACCGCCGGCGGCCATGCCGATGAACATGCCGGTGAACAACAGCGCATTGAGCCGGCTGCGTGCCGGCGGTACCAGGCCGTAGACCAGGGTCTGGTGCGCCACCAGCGCCGACTGGAAGCCGAAGTCGAACAGCAGCGCACTCACCACCAGCAACGGCAGCAGCGCGGCGGCCGGCAACCAGGCTTCGGCCAGCAGCAGGCCGAAGCCCAGCAGCGCCACCGCAATCGCCAGCCGTGCCACCGCATGGCACCCCAGTCGATCAGCAAAACGGCCGGCAAACGGCGCGGCCAGTGCACCGGCCGCACCCGCAATACCAAACGCACCCGCCGCCGCACTACCCAGACCCAGGCGGGCATGCAGCATCAGCGCCAGGGTCGACCAGAACGCGCTGAATCCCACGGCCAGCAGCGACTGGCTGGCCACCGCACGGCGCAACTGCGGCTGCTCGCGCCACAACGCCAACAACGAACCCAACAACGCCGGATAGCGCAGCGTGCTGGTCGGCGCGAAGCGCGGCAGCGCACGCGCCATCACCGCGCCCATCGCCGCCACCGATACCGCCGCCAGCACGAACTGCGTGCGCCAACCCCACGCTTCAGCCACCACGCCACTGACCACCCGCGACAACAGGATGCCGAGCAGCAGGCCGGTCATCACCCGGCCGACGATCTGGCCGCGCTGCGCATCCGGTGCCAGCACCGCAGCGGCGGGAACGATGTCCTGCGCCAGCGTTGCCATCAGCCCGACCAGCAGGCTGGCCATCAGCAGGCCCGGCAGGTGCCCGGCCATCGCGGCGGCGCCCAGTGCCAGCGCCAGCAGCGCGGACTTCAACAGGATCAGATGGCGGCGGTCGAAGCGGTCGCCCAGCGGGGCCAGCAGCAGGATGCCCAGCGCATACCCCAGCTGGGTCAGGGTCGGGACCAGGCCGGCGGCGCGCTCACCGGCGCCAAGGTCTTGGGCGATCAGGCCCAGCATGGGCTGGCTGTAATACAGCGACGCGACCGAGAAGCCGGCACCGGCCGCCATCGCCAGCACCAGGGCGGAAGGCACGGTCGCCGGTGCGGCCGCAACAGACAGCGAGGGGGTAGACATGGGGGGAGCCCCGTAGAGGAAGTGGGCGTATCCTGCCTGTATTCGCCATACGTCTGTAGTAGGCTCTGGCACATATATTTCATACGCCATACGCATGAATGACCTCGCAACCGGTGCGGATCGCCTGGATCTGCTGCGCACCTTCCTGCGCATCGTCGATGCCGGTAGCTTGTCTGCCGCGGCCGTGCTGCTGGGCACCACCCAGCCGACAGTCAGCCGACGCCTGCAGGCACTGGAGCGACAGCTCGGCCTGCGCCTGCTGCAGCGTTCCACCCACGGCCTGCAACTGACCGAGGACGGCCTGCGCTGCCAGCGTCATGCACAACGCGTGGTCGACGAATGGGAGTCGCTGCAGGCCGAACTGAACGGCGAACCGGAAACGCTGCGCGGACGCCTGCGGGTGATGGTGCCGCATGCCTTTGGCCAGGCGCAGCTGCTTCCGACCATGCTCGCGTTCCTCGCCCAGCACCCACAGCTGAGCCTGGAGTGGATCCTGGAAGATCGTCGTCCGGATTTCATCGCCGAAGGCATCGACTGCGCGGTGCGTGTGGGACCGGTCGACGAACCGCGCATGGTGGCACTGCCGCTGGCCGAAGTGCCGCGCATCGTCGTGGCAGCGCCCTCGCTGGTGGACGCCACGGCGGTCAGTACGCCGGAACAGGCGCAGGCACTGCCATGGATCTCGCTGGTCACCTACTACCGCGAACGCCTGCTGCTGCATGACGCGCAGGGGCGCGCGCATACCCTTTCGATCAGCCCGCGCCTGCTCAGCGACAACCTGTTCGTGGTGCAGCAGGCTGCACGCGCCGGGTTGGGCGCAGCGGTGGTCTCGGCCTGGCTGGTGGCCGACGACCTCGCCCAGGGGCGGCTGGTGCAGCTGCTGCCGGACTGGCAGGCGCCGGCACTGCCGGTGCATGTCGTGTTTCCTGCCGCGCGCCAGCAGCCGCCGCGGCTGCGCGCCTTCATCGATGCGATGAAGGCCGCACTGCCGCAGCTGCATGGCATGCGGCCGGCACCGCGTTAGGTCATCGGCCGCATCATCCACGCATGGCGTGGATCTACTGCTGATCGCGGGTATGGATATGCCCGGACGGCAACCGGTAGATCCACGCCATGCGTTGCGTGGATTCCGCCCCGCCCCACCCTCAATTGGCCTTCGCCGCCTCGGCATTCCACGCCGCGACCTTGGCCCTGGTATCAGCCAACATCCTGTCCAGCGCAGCGCGGTCATACACGTTGCCGCGCAGGATCACGCTGTCGATCTTCTCGGTGGCGGCGATGTCCTGCAGCGGGTTGGCGGTCAGCAGCACCAGATCGGCAGCCTTGCCCTGTGCAACGCCACCGTAGCGGTCCATCTGGCCGAACCAGGCCGGGCCGGAACGGGTGGCGGCCGACAGCGCCTGCGGCGCGCTCAGGCCCTCCTTCACGAACAGCTGCAGCTCCTGGTGCAGGGCGATGCCCGGGAAATTGAACGAATTGAGGAAGCCCGCATCGGTACCGGCGATGATCGTCACGCCGGCCTCCTGCAGCATCGGCAGCACCGCGGCCACCTGGTGGTACTGCGCGTGGCGCGCTTCGATCTGCGCCGGCGTCGCCTTCGCCGCGCGGTCCACGCGCCACTGGTAGGTCGCGCGCAGGCCCGGGCCGATGTAGGCCAGGTACGGGTCGTTGGCGTGGTCATCCTGGTCAAGGAAATCGAGGATGCGGCCGCCGTTGAGGGTCGGGGTCACGAACACGCCGCGCTTGGCGAAGTCACGGTAGGCGTGCATCGCGGTGTCACGGTCGAAGCTGGCGTCGAGGCGGCGATTGGCTTCGGCGCGGTCGATGCGGCCGGCGCCGAAGTCGGCGGCGATCTGCGCTTCATCCTTGCTGCCGGCCTTGAATGCGTAGTCCAGATGCTCGATCGACGCCAGGCCGGCATCGACCGCCTGCTCCACGGTCAGCGCCATTGGAATGTGGCCCGAGGCCTTGAAGCCGGCCTTTCGCGCCGCACCGGCCGAGTACAGGAACAGTTCCGGCTTCAGCGTGCTGTCGGTGATCTTCACGAAATCGACCTTGTCGTGCTGCAGTCGGGTGATCGCCTTGTCGACGTCGGTCTCGCTGCCCACTTCGATCGTGCCCTTCCACACCGGCTTGATGCCCTCGATCTTCGCGCCGGAACTGAGCAGGCGCGGGCCGAACAGCGTGCCCTTGGCGATTTCGCCACGCCACTGCAGCACCTGCTCGGGCAGATCGCCGGAACAATCACGCACGGTGGTGATGCCGTGCGCGATGTACAGCGGCAGCAGTGCCTTGTTCTCTTCGATCAGCGCCGGGCCACCGCCGAAATGCACGTGCATGTCCCACAGCCCCGGGATCAGGTACTTGCCCTTGGCATCGATCTGGCGGGCCGCGCTCCACTGGCTGCGCAGCTGCGCATCTGGACCGACAGCGACGATGTCCTCGCCGCGGATCACCACGCTCTGCCCGGCCAGGGTGCTGGCGTGCTCGACGTCGACCACGGTGGCATTACGGATCAGCAGGTCGGCGCGCTCGGCAGCAGATGCCGACAGCGGCGCCACCACAAGGAGGATGGCAAGGGACAACGGACGGGAACGGAACATGGACAGCATCCTGGTGGGCACGACCAGCGTGCGGGTGGAAGGGGTTGCGGCTCAGCGCACCGCGCCGTGCTGGCGCAGCAGGGATTCAATTCCGGTATAGCCGCGCTGGCGCGCGTGTGCCAGCGGCGTTACGCCATCGCCGTCGGCCAGCTCCGGGTCGGCACCGGCCTCCAGCAGCAGCTGCACGATCTGCACGTGGCGCGCGCTGCCATCGCCGAGCAGGATCGCTTCCAGCAGCGCGGTCCAGTGCAGCCGGTTGACATGGTCCACCGCCACGCCGGCCCGCAGCAGCGCGCGCACAGTGGCGACATGGCCGCGCTCTGCCGCCGGAATCAGCGCGGTGCCGCCATAGCGGTTGGTGCTGCGCAGATCGGCACCATGCGCCAGGGTCATCGCCAGGATCTCATCAAGGCCACGCGCGCCTGCGTACAGGTAGGCGCTGTCCTGCAACGCATCCTTGGCGTTGACGTCGGCACCGGCTTCGATCAGCTCGCGCGCGGCCTCCACGTTGTTGCCGTGCGTGGCCAGCAGCAGCGCGGTGCGGCCCTGGCCATCGCGCGCCTCCAGCGTGGCGCCCTCCTCGATCGCCTGTCGCACCGCATCGGCGTCGCCGCGGCTGGCAGCATCCCGCAGGCGCGCGTCTGCGTCGGCCCGGGACATGGCGGTGCAGGCGGGGGTGACCATGGCCAGCAGGCACAACAGCAGCGCGCGCGCGAAGGGCGCAGGCCAGCCAGCGGAATGATGGACGCGCATGACAGTATCTCCTCGTGTCCGTCGCCACGGAACGCCGTGCGACGGTAGCAACAGCCGCGCATTGCCGGCCCCTGCCCCGCATGGTAGAAGTCGGCCTGGGTATCCAGAAGTGAAATGTTCAAATGCAAGACAGTGCCAAATCGAATAGAACCCTGTTCGAACTGGACCTGCTGCGGGCGCTGGTGATGGTGGCCGACTGCGGCAGCTTCACGACGGCGGCCACGCGCCTGCATTCGACCCAGTCCACGGTCAGCCAGAAGGTACGCCGGCTGGAGGAACTGGCCGGGCATCGCCTGCTCGAACGCGGCCATCGCGACGTGCACCCCACCGATGCCGGCCACACCCTGCTCGGCTACGCGCGGCGCATGCTCGACCTGAACGAGGAAATGGCGCAGGCGCTGGCCGGTGCGACCGTGGAGACCGCGGTCCGCATCGGCGTGCCCGAGGATTTCGTCAACGCGCAGACCACGCGCATGCTGGCCGCCTTCAGCCGTCGCCACCCGCAGGTGAAGCTGGAGATCAGCAGCGGCCTCAGCCGCGACCTGGCGCAGGGCTTCGACCACGGTGAGCTGGACCTGGTGCTGGTCAAGCAACGCCGCAACAGCCGCCAGGCGGTGCATTGCCGGCGCGAGCCGATGCACTGGATCGACAGCCTGCGCAGCAGCTGCCTGCAGCAGGACCCGCTGCCGCTGGTCACCTTCCCGCCGCGCGGACTGTACCGCGACGAGATGATCCATGCCGTGGAAGCGCTGGGCCTGCGCTGGCGCATCGCCTTCACGAGCTCGTCGCTGAGCGGCATCCAGGGCGCGGTGGCCGATGGCATCGGCATCAGCCTGCTGCCACGCCGCGCGGTCAGCCGCGAGCACCGCATCATCGATGGCGAGCGTGAGCTGCCGGTGATCGACAACTACGAAATCGGCCTGCTGCACCGTGCCGATGCCGACGATGCCGTGCGCGCACTGGCCAGCGAGCTGTGGCGACAGGTGCAACGCGAACCGGACTGACCACAGTAGATCCACGCCATGCGTGGATGGATTTCGCGCATCACGCATCGAAACATGGTCAATCCGGCCGCACGGCCGGCAACATCGCCTCGTAGAGTGCCTGTTGTTTCCGTGCTCCACGGCGCCTTGCCATGTCCGACGAAATCCCCACCCGTTTCGATCCCCTGCCCGCTGCCCTGCAGACGCATCTGCAGCACCAGCGTTCGCTGATCGCCGCGCGCGTGGCCGCCGGCTTTCCGACGTTGCCGGTGCAGTGGCCGCTGGCGGCCACCACACTGCAGCGCGTGGTCGATGCCGAACTGATCGATCGTGACGACGGCGATGGCTGGGAAGCGCTGGGCGTGGCCTTCGGTGACACCCTGGCCCAGCGCGTGCCGGGCCTGACCTGGATGCAGGTGACCGATGCCTGGGGCATCGACGCGGTGCTGCGCTATGCCGACAGCAGCCTGCAGATCGGCGCCAGCACGCTGCTGCTCAAGCGCGTCGAGCAGGGCGAGATCATCGACATCGCCCACCTGCTTGCGTGGCTGGAAGAGTTCGTCGCTACCCGCGCCGACGATTACGCCTGACGGCATATCGGGGTAGATCCACGCCATGCGTGGATGAATGAGACCGCGCGATGGTGCCGTCCACGCCATGACGTGGATCTACAGCCAGCGGCCGTCGACCACCACCCTGCGCTCCACCGGCACCCCGGCCACGGCCGCCGGGCCGTGGTCGGCACGCACCGCCACGAACGTAGCCGGCAGGCCTTCGGCAATACCGTAGCGCGGCAGGCCGATCACCTGCGCGGCATGGGTGGTGACCATGTCCAGCGCCAGCATCAGGTCGGCATCGGTGTAGAAGCCGGAACGGTAGCCCAGCAACATCGCCCGCTGCAGCAGGTCGCCGTTGCCGTAAGGCCACCAGCAGTCGCGGATGTTGTCGTTGCCTGCGAACACGCGCACACCGGCATCATGCAGCGCGCGCAGCGGCGGGAACGGATGATCGCCCGGCGCATTGCTCATGATCGCCACACCCGCCGTGGCCAGTGCTTCGCCCACCTGCAGCGCGCGCGCCAGCGGCACGTCGCCCAGCGAATAGGCATGGCTTACCGCAACCCGCCCCTGCAGGCCGGCGGCCCGCGTCCGCGCTGCAATGCGCAGCAGCTGCGCCAGGCCGGTTTCGCCGGGCTCGTGCAGATGGATGTCCAGCTGCACGCCGTAGCGCTCGGCCAGGCCGAACAGCAGCGCCAATTGGCCTTCGGCATCACCATCGAGCGTGGTCGGGTCGATGCCGCCGAGCACCTCCACGCCCGCAGCAAGCGCCTGCTCCAGTACGGCGGCGGTGCCGGGACAGGAGATCACCCCGGCCTGCGGAAACGCCACCAGCTGGATCCGCATGATGGCGGCGCAGCGCAGCGCCGCCTCGCGCACTGCTTCGAGATGGCCGAGACCGGTGCTGGCGTCGATATCGACATGGCAGCGCATCGCCACGGTACCGAAAGCACTGCATTGGCGGATCAGCGCCTCGGCACGGTCCACCATCGGTGCCGCACCCGCCACCGCCGCCTTCTCCACCGCCAGCCGCTCACGCAGGCTGTTCACCGGCTGGTGCGGGTGCCAACGGTCGCCGACAAAGCTCTTGTCGAGGTGAATGTGGCCGTCGACCAGCCCGGGCAGCACCGCGAAGCCCTGCAGGTCGACGCATTCCGCTCCGTCATCCGGCGCGGTCTCGCCATTGAGCCCGCTGATGCGGCCATCACGGATATGGAAATGCAGTGGCGCACCGTCGCGGTCGACACCGCCATGGACGAACTGGAGGGTCATCGGGAACTCCCGGGATGCCAAGAATGGCGCCATCGTGCGCCTCGCCACAGCCATCGGCCAACGAAATATCTGGATGGCACGCATTCATCAGAGCGATGACTGCCCTGCGACAACCGGTCGCAGCCACGCCGTGCACACCCCTGAACGGGTAACATGGGCGCCTGTTTCCGCTGTGATGCCGCATGGGCCCGTCCGACCGCCACGATCGTCTCCGCCGCTGGCAGGCCGCGTCCCTGCTTGCCGCCGCCCCGATCGCCAGCCTGTCCGCCACTGATGCGGCGGCCGCTGCGCCGCTGCAGTCGCCGCCGGGCCAGCAGCGCATTGCCCCGGCTGCACTGGTCGAGCGCCTGCACCAGCGCGTGCTGTCCGGGCAGAGCGCCACTGCCACGCTGGAACACTGGTGTGCCGAACATGGCCTGGCCGAACAGGCGCGGGTCCGCGCGGTGCGTGTGCACGGCCAGGACAAGCCTGCCCCCGCCGATGTGCTGCAGGCGCTGGGTGTGAAGCCGGGTGCCGACCTGCGCTATCGCCGCGTGCAGCTGGTCTGCGGCAGCCGCGTGCTGTCCGAGGCCGACAACTGGTACCTGCCCGGCCATCTCAGCCCGGCCATGAACCAGGTGCTGGACAGCACCGACGAACCCTTCGGTCGCGTGGTCGGCCCGCTCGGTTTCCAGCGCCAGACCTTGGCCGACCAGACGTTCTGGCCGCCGCGGGGCGAAGGCGACCGCGGCGTGATCCTGGAGGTGCGTGCCCTGTTGCGCGACCGCCAGCAGCAGCCTTTCAGCTACGTCATCGAGTCGTACCTGCAGCAGGCACTGCCCTAGGCCGCCGGCGCGCGCCATCACAGCGGATAGGGACACAGCAGAAGGCCCGGCATTGCCGGGCCTTCTGTCTGCCCGCCCGATCAGCGGAACCGGTAGTCCAGCTGCACCCAGTACTGGCGGCCATACGGGTCGTAGTTGCCGACCGGGTAGAACGGCCAGCCGCCACCGTTCCTGTCCGCCGGCGGGCGGCTGTCGCGCAGGTTGTTCACGATCACGCCCACCGACAGGTTCTCGCCGAACTGGCGGAACACGCTGGCGTTGTACGTCATGTACGGCGCGATGCGGCCACTGCCATCGGTCTTCGGCAGCGAGCCGAAGCGGTTGCCGTACAGCGTAGTGGTCCAGTCACCCTGGTTCCAGGTGATGCTGCCGTTGGCCTTGCTGCGCCACTGGTAGTCATCCAGCGAATTGCGGATGTCACGCTCCGGATCATCGGAGAACTGCCGGTACTTGTGCTCCAGCACCACGGTGTAGGCCAGGCGCGTGGTGAACCGGCCATAGTGGCCGGCATCGAAACGCCAGTTGCCCTTCAGGTCCAGGCCGCGCACCGATTCGGAGGCCGCGTTGATCGGGTTGATCAGCACGCGGGTTACCTGGTCCGGCTGCACCGTGGCATTGGACGGGTTGCGGATCACCCGCGACAGCGCGTCCTGGCACAGCGGTGAACCGATATCGCGTGCTTCGCCACCCAATGTGCGGCCCAGGCGGCAATCGGCTTCATCACGAAGAATACGGCTGGTGTCGAGGCTGGTGACCTCATTGTCGATACGGATGTCGTAGTAGTCAGCACTGAAATCCAGCCCGGACAGCGGCGACCAGACCACGCCGAAACCATAGGATTTGGCGGTTTCCGGCTGCAGCTGTGCGTTGGCGCGGTTGCTGTAGTCGATCGACAGGCCGTTGTAATCGCAGTTGTCATACGACTGGCCTGCGGTGCGGCAGCGCCAGTAATCGGTCATGCCCGGGTTGTAACCACGCGTCTCGGTCGCGAACACGTAGTTCATGTCCGGCGCCCGGAAGCTGCTGGCAGCGGTACCACGGATCAGCAGGCTCTCGATCGGGCGGAACTCGACGCCGAAGCTCCAGGTCGCCTTGCCGATGTGCTCACCACCGGCACGGTACTGGTCATAGCGCCCGGCCAGGGTGGTGGTGAGCGACTGCAGCAACGGCAGCTGCAGCTCCACGCCGGCAGCATAGCGGTCGCGCTCGCCACCGGCACCAATACCGGCGCTGGTGTTCCAGAATTCACCGGTGCCCAGTCGCGGGTCCGGTCGATTGCGATAGCCCTGGCTGCCAGCCTCGACCACCGCGGCCAGCGCAGCGTCGCCACCGGGCAGTGCGAACAGCCGGCCGTTGACGCTGGCGCTGAAGGTCTGCAGCCACGCCGCGTTGCGGCTCTCCTGGTAGCCGGACAGGCTCTGGTACTCGTTCGGGCTCAGCGGCTGGAACAGGCGCGCCGGATCCGGCGCATAGACCTCTACGCCATTGCGCACGCCCAGCTTCGGGCCAAGCAGGTATTCGTTGATACCGGCCAGCAGCACCGGGCGGCGGGTGCGGTTCTCGTAACGCGAGCGGCCGTACACCGCCTCATAGTCCCAGCCAGTGTCGCCGATCTGGCCGCGCGCACCGACGTTGAATGACCACGAGTTTTCCAGGAAGCGGTTGGCGTTGCGCGGCAGGCCACCGATTTCCTCGGGCGCAAAGCGGCGGTACCAGCTTTCCAGGTTGCCGGTGGTCTGGTTGTAGAAGTAGTTGCGCGCCGAGGTCCAGGTGGGCGCACGGGTGTTGTTGGTGATGCGTGCACTGCCCACGGCCAGGTCGGCGAACAGGTCGGTGGTCTCGTTGACGTGGAAGGTCAGCAGGCCGTAGCCGTTGAGGTTGCGCTTCTCGGTCTGCACCGTCCAGTAGCTGGCGGCGGCCTCGTTGCTGCCGCAGTACCAGCCCTGGCGCGGGTTGAAGGCACGGAACACGCTGCCGCCATAGATGTCCGACGCCGCGTCGCAGCCATTGGCGCCCGGATCGATGTTGCGACCGGTAGCGGCGTTGCGGCGATACGCGATCGCGGTCGCCTGCGGCGCCTTGCCGGCGGGGTCATCATCCAGCGAGTCCATGAAATCGCGCTGGCGCGCATGGATCGCCTTGCGCACGTCGAACTCGAAGCCGAACAGGGCATCCCAGCGCTCGCCGGAACTGCCACCGACCACCTGCGCGCGCTGGTTGTCACCCCCGCCCTGCTGGGTGCCGCCGGCCCGCACGTTCACGTCCACGCCCTCAAAGCGGTCCTTGAGGATGATGTTGACCACACCGGCGATGGCATCGGAGCCGTACACCGCCGACGCACCGGCCGCCAGCACCTCGATGCGCTCGATCAGCGCACTGGGGATGTTGGCCAGGTTGACCACGTTTACCGAGCCCTCGTAGGCCAGCGGATAGTCGGCCTGGCGGCGGCCGTTGACCAGCACCAGCGTGCGGTTCGGGCCCAGCCCGCGCAGGTTGATGGTGTTGGCGGCCGGGGTGAAGGTATTGCCGAAGTCCTCGCCCTGCACGTTGCCGGTGTTCTCGGTCAGCGCGCTCAGCGCATCGAAGGCATTGCGGTAGCCCTGCGCGTCGATCTGCTCGCGGCTGATCACCGTCACCGGCGAGGGCCCCTCGACACTGGCGCGCGGAATGCGCGAGCCGGTGACCTTCACTTCCTGCAATGTGGTGGGCGCGCTTTCCTGCGCGAAGGCCGGCAGCGAAACCAGCATCAGGGACGACAGTGCGAGCACCAGCGGACGCGGGCGCAGCGCCTTGGGGGAGGCGGACATGGGCTTCCTGGGGGGAGTTGGGCGGGTGGTAGCGGGAGCGGCCTGTGGGGCACATAACGATCCCGTAACGAAAGTGTCCTGAATGGGTGGTTTCAACGGAAATGACCAGGCCTGATGGCCTTATGCCTGAACCGAATCAGTCCCCCGGCGCCGCTCACCGCATTTTTGCAATGTTTTGAATGGTGCAGGGGGGCGGGCACGGCCATCGTGCCGGGGATGATGATCCCGTATCCCACCCCGCTTCTCCCCCCGTTGCGGCCGGTGCTGCGCCGTCACCTGCTGCAGCTGCAGGCCGCACCGGTCACCCTGCGCCCGTTCCAGCGTACCGACCTGCCGCGCTGGCGCTTGTTCGATGATCGCCGCCGGCGCGGCCGACGCCATCCGGCGGGTATCGACGAGGAAGCCCGCTTCCTGGCCCACATGCACCGCTCGCGGCTGGAGCAGGACAACGATCAGCTGATGCTGGGGGTATTCCATGACGAGCACGGCACAGTACTGGACCAGTTGCATGTCCGCCTGCAGTGCTTGCAGACGCGCTGCGCCGAGCTGTTGTCGCTGCAGCATTGGCACCCGCACGCGGATGCAGCGCTGCGGGCGCTGTGCCCGTTCCTTTTCGAGGATGTGGGTGTGCACCGCCTGTTCGTGATGCTGCCACCGGACTGCAGCAGCCCGTTCGCCACTGCACTGCACGCCTTCGGCTTCGAACAGGAAGGGCTGCTGCGCGACCATCACCTGGATCTGGACGGTTGGCAGGATCGCCAGCTGCTGGCGCTGACCGCGCCGGTCTGGCGCAGCCGCCAGCACCCCGAGAGTTAGCGGACCCGCTCCAGCGATGCACCTGCGCCGGTCAGCACTGCGCAGGCGTGGTCCTGCAGCTCTTCAGCGCTGGCCTCGTTACCGGTGCCGGGGTCCACACGGGTGGCCAGCAGGATGAAGCCGGGGCCACCCTGCACGGGTTCCCGGCCGGCCACCACCAGGCTCCACTGGCCCACGTCGCCCACGCCGGCGAGGTCATAGGCCAGCAGATTGAGCGGATTGGCGGTCAGTTCCGCGCCCGGCAACAGGCGGGCCTGGTACTGATGACCACGCAGCGGCACCGGCAGCGGTGCCCAGCGGCTGCCCAGGGCAGCGGCATGCGCGTCCAACACCTGCAGCACGTCGGCACGCAGGCAATCCACGTGGATGTGCAGCTGGTGCTGCGAACGGCCGTGCGGCGAGTTCAACGCCAGGCTCGCGACGTTGCGCGGCAGCGGTTGCCGCAAGGCCTGCTCGGTGTGGCTGCGCGCCTGCCAGGCCGCAGCGAAGTAGTTCGGTGCACCGCGCTGGTACAGGCTGCGGCTCTCGATACCGCTGACCTTGTCCAGCGGCATCAGCAGGAACTGGTAGTCGCCGTGCGCGTCCTTGACCAGCACATCGCGGCGGTCTGCGGCCGGCTCCACCCGCAGGCAGTCACCCCGCGGCCCTCCAGCGCCACGGCAGTCACGCTCGATCAACCGCCACAGCGCATCGGCATGAGCTGGTGGCGGCGGCGCGCTTGCACAGGCAGACAAGAGCAGAAGGGACGGCAGCAGGAAGGGGCGCAGGGACACGGAAACAACTCACGGAACAGGCACGGCACACAGCGCCGCGCTGCATTCTAGCCAGTGCGCTGCTGCAATCAGTAGGTGCCGAACGGTACTTCAACCACGATCGGTGCCCCGCCCTCGCCCGCCTGCAGGCTGTAGCGGTCCAGCGCACCATCGTCATCCGCATGCGGCTGGCGTTGGAAATGCAGCGGATAGCGAATGTCTCCCAGGCGGACGGCGCTGCCGTCGGCCTCCAGCGCGGCACCTTCGGGAATAAGCAGCCCGCCCAGGTCGCTGTAGGCGCCCGGCACGTCGGCGAAGCTGTAGTCGGCCAGTTCGTCCACCCGTTGCATCGCATAGACGTGCGGCACATAGGGACGTACCGGGCTGCGGCCATTGCTCAGGTCGGTCACCCAGGCCTGCGGCAGGTGGTACTGCTCACGCAGCGCGGCCACCCCCAGCGAGGGGCTGGCCACCTGCAGGCAGCACACCGCGCGCTTGCCCTCACGATCGAGGATGGCGAAACGGTCACCGCGGGTGGCCGCCTGCGGCAGCATGGCAAAGGCCAGATTACGCTGCGCAGGCTCGTAGCCCGCTTCGGTCTGCAGGTTGCGCCAGGCGCCGAACACCGGGGTTTCGACCGCCGCAGGTTCCGGATCGGCAGCGGACGCGGCAGACGCCACGCCCAGCAACGACAGCGCCAGCGCCAGCGCCAGCGCCGTCATCGTCTTGTTCTTGCCGCGGAAACTGCCTGACGTCATACCGTACCCAACACCTGCGCCGGAAGGGCCCGGCCTGCCTGCTGGCGTACTGCCAGCCATTGCTCCCACTATGCAATGACCACGCTGTGCCGGCAATGACCGGGGCGCTGACGCCTTTCGCACGCTCGGTGCTATCGTTCCCGCCATCTTCCCCTGCGCAGGAGCGCTCGCATGTCCGCATTCCGTCTGTCCCTGTTGCTGCCGGCCTCTGCCCTGCTGCTGTCGGCCTGCGTCAGCACCCCTGGCCCGGAAGTCAAAGGCAGCGGCCGCTGCGACGCCAGCCAGCTGGGCTGGGCGATCGGCCAGCCGGCCAATGAGCCCAACATCCGCCGCCTGTCCCGCGAGAGTGGTGCCGGCCTGGTCAACCCGATCGGCCCCAGCACCATCACCACCAAGGACATCCGCCAGGACCGCCTGCGCGTGTTCGTGGACAAGGACAACGTCATCACGTCCACGCGCTGCGAGTAAGCGCCGCCACAGGCTTCTGTAGAGCCGAGCCCACGCTCGGCTGCTCTCTGGTCCGGCCACGCGAGAACCCGAGTCGAGCATGGCTTGTATGTTCCTCCCGGCTTGTATGTTCCTCCCGGCTCCTACGCGGTATGTAGGAGCCGGGGTGGAGGGACCGTCAAGCATGCATCTGCGGA
>NZ_JAPTFO010000085.1:0-14199 GCF_030985515.1 Stenotrophomonas sp. Sm10 | reverse complement strand
CGATAGGTCGCCACCCAGCGCCTGACCGTGGAGGCCTCCAGGCTGTGGCGACGAGCAACGGCTTTGACTGATGTGGAGGTCTTGCAGGCCTCTTTGGCGACCTGCAGTTTGAAACGAGCGTCGTATCTGTTCATGTATCCCTCGGGGTTGGATCTGGCGTCCAACTCCCGGGGGTCACTTCAAGGATGGGTTTACGGCGTGTCCCGGACAGCCCCTCCCCCCGCCACAACCGATATCAACAAAAGCGCCGGCATGCGAACCCGCCGCCAGCGTTTTCATCAACTCAACTCAACCAATCCTTGCACGCGCCATCTACCTGATCGCCGCACGCCTGCTGCATCCTCTGCTGCAGCCGCGCCAGCGTCTCCGCGCCCTGGTGCTTGCCGCTCCACGTCTTCAACTGTCCTGCCAGGCGTTCGAAACGCTGGCGGGTACGCTGGTGGTAACCGGAAGGCTGCGCTTCCAGTTCGGCGATCAGCGAGGCGGTGGCCTGCTCGATGCGTGGTGCGTCGTCCGGCGCCAGCTTCAGCAGGCCCTCCACGTACAGCACGCCCCACTGCACGCGGGTGGCCGGGCCCTGCGCGCCGTCGTAGGCACGCTTCAACCACTCCAGCGCACCGGCGGTGTCGCCGCGCTGCTCGGCCAGTTCGGCCAGCTCGGGCATGTAGTAGTACGGCTGTTCGCTGCGCTTCAGTTCCGCCAGCAACAGCGACTCGGCGCCTGCGTCGTCGCCGACCTGGCGTAGTGCGTAGACCGCGCTGCTGATCGTGGCCTGGCGCGCATGCGCATCGGTGGCGGCAGCGTCGGCAGCAGCCACGCGCTGCTTGACCCGATCAACCAGGGCCGCGGGCAATGCGCCCTTCGGCTGCTGCTGGCGGGCCAGCGACACTTCGGTCAACGCACGCGACAATGCGTCGTCGGCGCGGTCGCCGCGCTCGGCGTCTGCCCGCTCCAATGCCACCAGCAGCTGCTGTCCCAGCGTGTTGCTGGTGGCCGGCCCGGCACTGGCCTGCTTGACCAGCTGCACGCCTGCATAGCCCAGCAACTCACGGTTGCGGCGGACTTCGGCGGGCTGCGCCAGCACGGCCTGCAGCAGCTCGCGTACTTCGGTGGGCGAGGCATCGGGCTTTTCGGCCGTTGCCAAGGCCAGCAGAGAGAAGCGGCGCTGCAGGGCAGCGTCGGGTGCGGCCTTGGACAACTGGCGCAGCACATCCTCGCTGCTGCGCTCGCCGGCCAGGCGGTTGGCGTCCACTTCCCAGCCGTAGTCGCCCAGCACCTGCCAGTCTTCTGCGGCCAGTCGGTCCGGCGTTGCCAACGCGGTGGCCAAGGTGGCGGCAACAGCACCGCGGCGGCCTGCGGCGACGGTCAGTGCCCGGGTCAGTTCGGTGGCATCATTGCCGCCGGCCACGCGGGTGATTTCGTTGCGCTTTGGGTCCAGCACGATCAGGGTGGGATAGCCGCGTACGCCGAAGCGTTCGCCCCAGGCCTGCGCACCTTCCTCGTCGCCATCCAGGTAGACGGGAACGAATTTGCTGGTCAGCGCGATGAAGGCCGGGTCCTTGAACAGGCCCGCCTTGAGCTGGTTGCACGGTGGGCACCAGACGGCGCCCCAGTACAGCAGCACCGGCTTGCCGCTGTCGGCGGCCTCGGCGAAGGCATCATCGACATCGCCCTGGCGCCAGGCGATTGCCTTGGCCGGCGCGGGCACCTCGGCGGAGTTGGCGATGGACACCGGGGCCGGGGTGCAGGCGCTCAGCGCCGAAGCCAGCAGCAACATAGAAAGCGCGACGCGCATCGGCAGCATCTCGAAGGGCAGGGTGACAGGCCATTGTAGGAACGGCCGGGGAGCCTGCTGATTCAGTTTGCTTATGACGGGCGTGCCGCAGGGCATGACGCCCGCCGGGCATTGGCCGGCGGATGCCTTCAAGCCGCTGCCCGCACCATCTGCTGATACACCAGCCCATTGAACTCGCCGACGTCGCCGTCCAGCACGAAGCCATAGCGCAGGTAGGTTGGCACTGCATTGAGTGAGGCGCGCACGGTCAGGATCGGCTCGCGCACCTGCGGGAGCACCGCGTCGAACAAAGCATGGCCGATGCCCTGGCCCTGGTAGCCGGGATCGACGAACAGCATCGCCAGGTGCCGGCCTTCCTTCAGTTCGATCACGCCGACGACGCGGCCGTCCTGCTCGGCCACCAGGATGTGGTTGTCGCCGTGTAGGCGCGCGCCGAACGCTTCGGCCGCGGCGACGCTGCCGAAGGTGGCGATGCCGGCCGCGCTGAGCGAAGGTGCGACCGCCGCAGTGAAGGCAGCCAGGCACACCGCGCTCATCGCGGGCAGGTCATCGACGTGGGCAGGGCGGATCGTCGGCATGCAGTGTTCTTCCGGTGGTGGGCGGCGCGTCATTGTTGCCGCAGGCCTTCACGCTAAGCTGGCGGCATGAGTGATTTCAATCCCGCGTACGCTGCCTTGTTTCCGCAGCAGGGTCTGAGCCTGGGCCTGATGACGCCCGTGGCGTCGCATGGGTTGGCCGATCCGCGTGAGGCGCGACGTATCGCGCGACTGGCCGATGACCTGGGCTTTGCCGCGTTGTGGACGCGCGACGTGCCGCTGATGGTGCCGCAGGGTCCGGACGCGACAACGAGCGCGTTGGACGACCCGTTCCTGTGGCTGGGCATGCTGGCTGCGGCGACCGAGCGCATCGTGGTCGGCAGCGCGGCCATCGTGCTGCCATTACGCCATCCGCTGCAGGTGGCGAAGTCGGCCTTGAGCCTGGACCGGATCAGCGACGGCCGCTTCGTGCTGGGCCTCGGGTCTGGCGATCGGCCGGAAGAGTTCGCGGCATTCGGCGAATACCTGGAGGGCAGGGCGGCGACGTTCCGTGAGCGCTGGACCTTGCTGCGCGCGGCGTTGTCACCGGAGGCTGAAGAAAGGGTCGCGGTAGTGCAAGCCACCGGTGGCTTCGACGTACTGCCGGCCCCGGCCACGCGCATTCCGATGCTGGTGGTGGGCACTGCGCGGCAGAGCCTGCAGTGGATCGCACGCGAAGCCGAAGGCTGGGCCACCTATCACCGCGAAGAGGCCGCGCAGGAAGGGCGCATCGGCCTGTGGCAACAGGCGCAGGCGCAAGGCGCTGGGCCAGGCAAGCCGTTCGTGCAGTCGATGCTGCTGGATCTGCAGGCCGATCCGCAGGCACCGCCCGAGCCGCTGCCACTGGGCCTGAAGGTCGGCCGCGACGGCTTGCGTGACTACCTGCTGCGCGTGCATGCGCAGGGCGTGGGGCACGTGATGTTCAACCTGGTCGACAACGGGAGGCCGATGGACGCGGTGTTGCGCGAAATTGGAGAGCAGGTGCTGCCGGATGTGCTTCGGTAGGTGTCCACCTTGTTGGACACGCCGTGTTGCTGATGACGGTGCGCCCGCCGGGCATGCCCGGCGCTACCTGCCGCGGCGTGCATCTGCGTATCATTCGCATTGATACCCCGCTGCCGGAGCCCCGCGTGACCCAACCTTCCCCCATGCACCCGACCGGACGCCTGTTCGCCGCGGTCGCTTTCATCGAGGCTGTGACCTGGGCCGGCCTGCTCATCGGCATGTGGATGAAGTACGGCCCGATGGCCAACGTGGCGCTGGTGAAGCTGTTCGGACCCCTGCACGGCGTGGCGTTCCTGCTCTATGTGGCAGTCACGCTGTTCGCGGCGGTACGACTGCGCTGGCCGTGGTGGGCCAGTGCGCTGGCGCTACTGGCAGCCATCCCGCCGCTGGTGACGCTGCCATTGGAATGGTGGTTCAAGCGCCGTGGCCTGTTGGGCCTGCGCGCGGCGCGCTGAAGTCGCTGTTGCGTGCCCGTTCAAGAGAATGGGTATCAAAGGCAAATACGAGCCGTTATCATTTGAGGGTGGCGTCCGGTCCTGAGCAGGGCCGGCGCCGGGCGGGGCGCAGGTGCGCCCGGCGATCCCTTCCTGTTACGGCTGGTGTTCCATGCACGCACGTCCCGTCGTTCCCGGCTTACCGGCGCTGGTATTGGCCGCCCTGATCGGCACCATGGCGATGATGTCCTTCGTCGCCGTGATCGGTCCGGTGGTCCGCATGCTCGGGCTGTCCGAGTGGCATGCCGGCCTGTCGGTTACCGCCGCAGGCGTGTTGTGGATGCTGGCTGCGCGCCCGTGGGGCCAGCTCAGCGACCGCATCGGCCGCAAGCGCGTGTTGATGCTGGCGATGACTGCCTGCACCGTCGTCTACATCGCGCTGGCGGTGTTCATCGACGTTGCCCTGCAGGCGGTGCCGCCGGTGCTGGTATCGGTACTGGTGCTGGTGGGAGCGCGTGGCCTGATCGGCTTGTTCTACGCCGCAGTGCCGCCCACCGCTGCGGCCCTGATCGCCGACAAGGCACCCACCGGACAGCGTGCAAAATTCCTCGCGCGGCTGGGCAGCGCAAATGCATTGGGCATGGTGCTCGGCCCGGCCGCCGCTGGCTGGCTGGCCTATACGAATCTCTCGCTGGCGCTGTATGTGGCCGCGCTGCTGCCGTTGCTGGCACTGGCATTGCTGGCCTGGCGCCTGCCGGCTACACCGCCCGTGGTGGGCGCGTCCGCAAAGCGCCGAACGCCGATGAGCCGCCTCGACGTGCGCCTGTGCCTGCCGCAGCTGGCAGCGTTCATCGCCATGGTCTCGGTGACCATCGCGCAGGTCACGGTCGGCTTCTTCGCAATTGATCGCCTGGGTCTGGATGCGGCGACCGGCGCGCGCATGGCCGGCATTGCACTCACCGCCGTTGGCGTCGGCCTGATCCTGGCGCAGGCGCTGGTGATGAAGCTGGAGGTGCATCCACGTCGCTGGATCGTCCTCGGCGCTCTCATTTCCGGCATCGGCTTCACTTCGGTGGCGGGCGTGCAGCAGGCCTGGCAATTGCCGGCGGCGTATGCGCTGGCTGCGTTCGGCATGGGCTTCGTATTCCCCTCGTTCCAGGCGCTGGCCGCCGATGCGGTAGAGGCGCACGAGCAGGGCGGCGCCGCAGGCACCGTGGCGGCCGCGCAGGGGCTGGGCATGGTGGCCGGGCCGATGCTCGGCACGCTGTTGTATCGCGGCGGGCCAAGCCTGCCTTACCTGCTGGTGGGCGCGCTGCTGCTGTTGCTGTGCGCGCTGGCCGCAGCGCATCGGATGAAGGAGACCCCATGAACGATTCCCTGATGCAGGGCACGTGGCCGGAGGCTGCGCCAGCACCACAGGAGAGCACCGACGACGCGCCGCTGTTCCTGCTGCAGCATGCCGGCCAGCACGTGCACGCCCGCGGTTGCCGCGCCACGTTGCCAGCCGGTGCACTGGCGACGTTGGCAGAACGCGTTTCGGAGTTCTTTGCCCAGCAGCGTGGCGGCCCGGGCCTGCTGGTTGGCGCGGTGCCGTTCGAGCCGCGTGCGGACGATGCGCTTTACCAGCCCGAGCGCCTGCTGCCGGTGCTGGCACTGCAGCCGCAGGCCGCACCGCCGCTGGACGGCGCCCTGCGTGCCGAACCTGTGCCGCAGGACTATGCCGCTGCAGTCGCTGCGGCAGTGCAGGCCTTGCGTGCGCCCGAGCAGAACCTGCATAAGGTGGTGCTGGCGCGCAGCCTGCTGGCACGCACCCGCCAGGTGCTTTCTCCGGACGTGCTGCTGGCACGTTTGGGCGCGGATCCGTCGGTGGCGACCTACGCGGTGCCGCTTCCGGTGGAGCTGGGCCAGGCGCCGGCCTGGCTGGTGGGCGCGACGCCGGAACTGCTGCTGCGCAAGCGAGGCGCCGAACTGTTGTCGCATCCGCTGGCCGGTTCCGCGCGGCGCAGTGCCGATGCCGCCGAGGACGAGCATGCGGCGCAGGCGCTGCTGGCCTCGACCAAGGACCACGACGAGCACCGCCACGTGGTCGAAGCCATCGTCGAAGGCCTGGCACCGTACTGCAGCCACATCGATGCGCAGCCGCGCCCTGTGCTGCATGCCACCGCCAGCATGTGGCACTTGGGCACCCGCATCCACGCCACGCTGAAGGATCCGCAGACGTCAGCCGCCGAACTGCTGGCGCAGCTGCACCCTACGCCGGCGGTCTGCGGTACGCCGCGGTTGGCGGCGCTGCAGCGCATCCGCGAGCTGGAACCGGTGCCGCGTGGCTTCTATGCCGGCGCCGTGGGTTGGTTGGACGCGCAGGGTGACGGCGACTGGTACGTGGCGATCCGCTGCGCGCGCCTGCAGGGCACGCAGCTGCGCCTGTATGCCGGTGCCGGCATCGTCGCCGAGTCACACCCCGAGGCCGAGGTGGCCGAAACCGCAGCGAAGTTCGCTGCCCTGTTGAACGCGCTGGGTGTCCATGAATCCGCGCCCGCCATCGAGCCTGCCGCATGAGTACCTCCACTGACGCTTCCCGCCTGCCGCTGCAGCAGGTGTGGCCCGACACGCTGGTGGCACGCTATCGCGAAGCCGGTCACTGGCGTGGCGAGACCTTCCCGGGTTTCCTGCGCGAGCGTGCAGAACGCTATGCCGATGACATCGCGGTGGTCGCCGGCGACGTACGCCTGAGCTACGCGCAGCTGTGGCATGAGGCAGGCCGCATCGGTGGGGGCCTGCTGGCGCTCGGCCTGCAACCTGGCGAACGGGTGCTGGTGCAGCTGGGCAATACCGCCGGGTTCATCGCCACGGTCTGCGGCCTGTTCCGCGCCGGCCTGGTGCCGGTGTATGCGTTGCCGGCGCACCGCATCACCGAGCTGGTCCACTTCGCCAACAAGGCGGAAGCCAGTGCCTACATCACCACCATACTGCACGATGGCTTCGATCATCGCGGGTTGGCAAGGGCGCTGCAGGCCGAAGTGCCGGCGGTTCGCCATGTGGTGATCGACGGCGATGCGGCGGAGTTCATCGCGCTGGAGGCACTGCAGGGCGATCGCAGCCAGCTGCCGTCCGATCCGGACCCGCAGTCGGTGGCGTTCCTGCAGATTTCCGGAGGCAGCACCGGGCTGTCCAAGCTGATTCCACGCACGCACGACGACTACATCTATTCGTTCCGTGCCAGCAATCAAATCTGCGGCATCGACCGCGACAGCGTCTATCTGGTCGCGCTGCCGGCCGCGCACAATTTCCCGATGAGCTCGCCCGGTTTCTTCGGCGCGTTGTACGCCGGCGCCCGCGTGGTGCTCAGCCCGGGCCCCGGCCCGGATGCGGCCTTCCCGCTGATCGCACGGGAGCGGGTGACCTGCTGTGGGCTGGTGCCGCCGCTGGCGTTGCTGTGGGCGCAGGCCGCCGCCACCAGCAGGCATGACCTGTCCAGCCTGCGGGTACTGCAGGTGGGCGGCGCCAAACTGGTGCCGGAAGCCGCACGACGGGTGATCGACGGCCTTGGCTGCACGCTGCAGCAGGTGTTCGGCATGGCCGAAGGCCTGGTCAACTACACACGGCTGGATGACCCGGAGGAACTGATCGTCGCCTGCCAGGGCCGGCCGATCAGTCCGGATGATGAAGTGCGCGTGGTCGATGACCATGACCAGCCGGTGGCCGAAGGCGAGGTAGGGCATCTGCTCACCCGTGGCCCGTACACCATCCGCGGCTACCACAACGATGCGGTGGCCAATGCGCGCTCGTTCACCGACGACGGCTTCTATCGTACCGGCGACCGTGTGCAGCAGCTGCCCGGTGGCTACCTGGTGGTACAGGGGCGTGCGGGTGACCACATCAACCGGGCGGGCGAGAAGATCTCTGCCGAAGAGATCGAGGATCACTTGCTGGCACATCCGGGCGTGTTCGATGCGGCCGTGGTCTCCATTCCCGACGAGTACTTGGGCGAGCGCAGCTGCGCCTTCGTGATTCCGCAGGGCGAGCCGTTCAAGGCACCGGCTCTGAAGTCCTGGATGCGCGGGCGCGGCCTGGCCGCATTCAAGGTGCCCGACCAGATCGTGTTCGTCGACAGCTTCGATACCACCGCGGTCGGCAAGATCAGCCGCCGCGAACTGCGCGCGCAGCTGCGTGCGCGTCATCTGCAACAGACAGGAGGAACGCGCTGATGGCGCTGCCCCGTATCACCGATTACCCCTTGCCGACTGCCGCTGAACTGCCGCAGGCGCGTGGCCCCTGGCGCCCCCGGCGCGATCGTGTCGCGCTGCTGGTGCACGACATGCAGCGTTACTTCCTGGCCGCATTCGACGCCGGCAAGGCGCCGCTGCGGCCGGCCGTGGACAACATCGCACGCCTGCTGGCGCATTGCCGCGCGCACGGCATTCCGGTGTTCTACACCGCTCAGCATGGCGACCAGGACCGCCGTGACCGTGGCCTTCAGGCTGACCTGTGGGGGCCGGGCATGCGCCGCAGCGCCGATCACGAACCCATCATCGAAGCACTGGCACCGCAGCCAGGGGAGCACGTGCTGGTGAAGCACCGCTACAGCGCGTTCCAGCGCAGCAACCTTGAAACGCTGATGCGGGTGCGCGGCCGTGACCAGCTGCTGGTGACGGGCGTGTACGCCCATATCGGCTGCACCGCGACCGTGGTCGAGGCCTTCCAGCGTGACATCGAGGCCTTCATCGCCGCCGATGCGGTGGCGGACTTCTCGCGTGCCGATCACGATCAGGCGCTGCACTGGATCGCGCGCACCTGTGGTGTGCCGATGACCACCGATCAGCTGCTGGAGGTGCTGTGATGGCTGCCATGGGTGAGGCGCTTGGTCTGGAGCGGATGCGCGCCGACGTAGCGCGCGTGCTGGAGTGCACGCCGGCCGAGATCGGTGACGACGACAACCTGATCGACCTGGACCTGGATTCAATGCGCATGCTCGGCCTGGTCCTGGCCTGGGGCAACACCGGCCTTCCGCTCGAGTTCTCGCAGTTGGCCGAGCACACCACGCTGCGCCAGTGGTGGGGTGTGGTGCAGCAACTGCAGGCCGCGCAGAACGCATGAACGCCGCAGCGCTGGCCACGCCGGTGGCGTTGACCGAGGCCCAGGCCGGGCTGTGGTTCGCACAGCGGCTGGCACCGGACAATCCGTCATTCAATACCGCGCACGCGGTATGGATCGACGGCCCGCTGGACGTGGCCGCGTTCGTCGCAGCCGCAGACCAGGCTGCCTGCGAGGCCGAGGCCTTCGCATTGCGCTTTGCCGAAGGTGCCGATGGCCAGCCGCTGCAGTGGCATGACACGGCACACGTGCCGTTGCTTTCGGTGCGCGATGTTTCTACCGAGGCGGATCCCGCCGCTGCGGCACACAACCTGATGCACGCCGACCGGCTGAGCCCGGTCGATCCCACCCGGGACCGGATCAGCCAGCAGGTGCTGCTTGAACTGGGCGGGCAGCGTTGGGTCTGGTACCTGCGCGTGCATCACCTGGCGGCCGATGGTTACGGCATGGCGCTGTTCACTGATCGCGTGTGCGCGTTGTATGCCGGTCGTACGGGTGAGCCTCTGCCGGGGCTGGCGGGGGTGCTGGCCGACGATGCTGCTTATCGTGCCGACCCGCGCCGCACGCAGGCCGGGCAATGGTGGCGCGAGCACATGCAGGGTGCACCGGCGGGCATGGGCCTGGCCGGTACGCTCGCGGCCAGTGACGACGCGCTGCGCTGGGTGCAGCCGCTCGATGCGGCATTCCGTGAGCAGTTGCTGCAGGCATCGGTACGTTGGTTGCAGCCCTGGCCAGACGTGCTGGCCGCGTTGTCGGCCGAGTACCTGCGGCGGATGAGCGCGGCCGATGAAGTGGTGCTGGGCGTGCCCTACATGGGCCGGCTCGGCAACGCGTCGGCACGGGTACCGGCGATGGTGATGAATGTGTTGCCGCTGCGCGTGGCCGCCGGCGAGGGCAGCGTCGAATCCTTTACCCGCAGCCTGGGCCGGCAGCTCAGCCAAGGGCGCAAGCACGGCCGTTACCGAGGCGAGCAACTGCGCCGGGATCTGGGCCTGGTGGGCGCGCAGCAGCGCCTGCACGGTCCCATGGTGAATGTGCAGCCGTTCTACAAGCCGCTGGCGCTGACGGGCGTGCAGGCGACGCTGGAGGTGCTCTGCACCGGGCCGGTGGATGACCTGACGCTGGGCTTCCGTGGCGATGGCCAGCGTCTGCTGGATCTGGAGATCGAGGCCAATCCCGCGCTGTACAGTCGCGAGGATGTCGAGGCACACGCGGCACGGTTGCTGCATTTCGTGTCGGCGGCACTGCAGGCTGACGATATCGCAGCCGTACCTCTGGCGACGACCGACGAGGTGCAGCAGGTGCTGCACGGTTTCAATGCCACCGCGCACGCGCTTCCTGAGACCACACTGGTTGAATTGCTGCAGCAGGGCATGGATCGGGATCCGCACACTCCAGCGCTGGTGTTCGGCGACACTACGCTGGACTACGTAACGCTGGAAGCGCGCAGTTTCGCGCTGGCGGCACAGCTGCGGGCGATGGATGTCGGCCCGGGCAGCGTGGTGGCGGTGGCGTTGCCGCGCTCGCTGGAGCTGGTGATCGCGCTGGTCGCGGTGCTGCGCGCAGGCGCGGCCTACCTGCCGCTGGACCTTGCCCATCCCGACGAGCGGCTGGCGCGCATCTTCGCCTCGGCGCAGCCGGTGTGCGTTCTGGCTGCGGCGGAGGTTTCGGCGCGCATGGCCGGCGTACCGGTGCTCGCGCCGGAGCAGTGGACCGCGCTGAGCTTCGCCGCGCCGTGGGCCGATCCGGCGCCCAGCGATGCGGCCTATGTGATCTATACCTCCGGTTCGACCGGCGAGCCGAAGGGCGTGGTCGTCGAACACCGTGCCATCGTCAACCGCTTGCTGTGGATGCGCGAGCACTACTGCATCCGCGCCGATGACCGCGTGCTGCAGAAAACCCCGGCCACCTTCGATGTGTCGGTCTGGGAGTTCTTCCTGCCGTTGCTGTGCGGGGCCACGCTGGTGGTTGCCGGGCCCGATGCGCATCGCGACCCCACCGAACTGGCGCGGCTGATCCGCGGGCATGGCATCACCACGGCGCATTTCGTGCCGTCGATGCTCGATGCCTTCCTCGCTGCACCGGCCTCCGAAGGCCTGCAGCTGCGACGGGTATTCACCAGTGGCGAGGCGCTGGACGCCGCGTTGCGCGACCGCTTCCACGCGCGCGTGCACGCCGAGTTGCACAACCTGTATGGCCCGACCGAAGCGGCCGTGGACGTCAGCTATTGGCCGGCGCCGGCGCAGGATCTCTCGCGGCCGGTGCCGATCGGGTTCCCGGTCTGGAACACCCGCCTGTACGTGCTGGACGCCCGGATGCAGCCGGTGCCGGTCGGTGTGGCCGGTGACCTGTACCTGGGCGGTGTGCAGCTGGCGCGCGGCTATCTCGGTCGCGAGGACCTGACCGCCGAGCGCTTCCTCGCCGATCCGTTCCTGCCTGGCGAACGCATCTATCGCACCGGCGACGTGGCGCGCTGGCGCGCCGACGGCGCGGTCGAGTACCTGGGCCGCAGCGACCATCAGGTGAAACTGCGCGGCCTGCGCATCGAGCTGGGCGAGATCGAGGCGGCACTGCGCGAGCTGCCTGGCATGGAGCGCGTGGAAGTACTGCTGCGCCAGGACGCGCCCGGCGATGCCCGGCTGGTGGCCTATGTGCCAACCGCGCTTGCCGACCCCGTCATGCTGCGCAGCCACCTGGCCACGCGCGTGCCGGATTACATGGTGCCCTCGGCGTTTGTCGGCGTGGACTACTGGCCGGTGACCGCCAACGGCAAGCTCGACCGCAACGCATTGCCGAAGCCACCGCAACTTGAAGTTGCCGGCTTGGCGCCGCGCACGCCGTTGGAAGAGGAGCTGGCGTTGCTGTTCGCACAGGCGCTTGGGCGTGAGGCGCCGGTGGTGGTGGATGCGGACTTCTTCAGTCTCGGCGGTGACTCGCTGTCGGCGGTGCACCTGCTGCTGGCCATCGAGCAGCGCTGGCGCTGTGATCTGGGTCTGGGTGCCTTGTTTGCCCAGCCCACCGTGGCCGCGCTGGCAGTTCGCATTGCCGAGCCGCCCGCGCTGGCCGATCACGCACTGGGGCCGGTAATCGCGCTGGCCGCGACCGAAGCGGCCGGGTCCACGCCGCTGTTCGTGCTGCACCCGGCCGGTGGCATCGCCTGGAACTACCGCACCCTGGCCCGGGCACTGCAACCAGCCCGCCCGGTGTATGGCCTGCAGTCGCCGGCACTGGACGCGCGGCTGCCACTGCCGAGCAGCATCGAGGCGATGGCCAACGATTACGTACAGCGCGTGGTCGCACTACAGCCGAAGGGGCCGGTGCATCTGCTGGGCTGGTCGGTGGGCGGCATCCTGGCCCAGGCGATGGCGGTGCGGCTGCATGAGATCGGCCGCGACGTCGGAGAGCTGGTGCTGCTGGACGCCTATCCCAGCGAGTGCTGGCGGGCCGAGCCGGAACCCGATGCCATCGCTGCATTGCGGGCACTGCTGGCGATTGCCGGTCATGACCCGGATGCGCATCCGGAACTGGACAGCCGGGAACGCATTCTCGCGTTCCTGCGACGTGGTGGCAGTGCACTCGGCAGCTTGCCGGATGTGGTGCTCGATGGCGTGGTGCGCGCAGTGACCGGCACCAATCGACTGATCCGTGAACATATCCACCGGCCGTTCGATGGCACGCTGGTGCATGTGCGTGCGGGCCGGGATCACCAGGCGCGGCCACAGTTGCAGTCGGCGTTGTGGCGGGCACACGCGCGCAGGGTGCAGTCGTTGGAACTGCCGTTTCTGCATGCAGAACTGACCGGCCGCGATGCGGTGGCGCAGCTGGCGCCGTGGTTGTCGGCGCGGCTGCGCCAATGGGACGAGCAACAGGAGATCGCAACATGCAGTTGACCGGCTTTGAAGGTCGCGTGGCGCTGGTGACCGGCGCTGCCGGCGGCATCGGCGAGGCACTGGTACGGTTTCTGGCCGTGGCCGGTTGCACCGTGGTGGCGACCGATCGCGAGGCGCCTGCTACGGCAGATGTGCGTGTGCACCCCTTTGCGCTGGACGTGACCGACAGTGCCGCCGTGGACGCCCTGGTGGACCAGGTCGAGTCCAGCATCGGACCGATCATGTTGGCCGCCAGCGTGGCCGGCGTACTGCATGTGGGCGGTGTCACCGAGACCGGCGACGACGACTGGCGCCGTGTATTCGCGGTCAATGCCGATGGCGTGTTCCATGTCGGTCGTGCGCTGGCGCGGGTGATGTCACCGCGCCGGCAGGGCGCAATCGTTACCGTCAGCTCGAATGCGGCTGGCGTGCCGCGGCACGGCATGGCGGCGTATGCTGCGTCCAAGGCCGCCGCCACGATGTTCACCCGCTGCCTCGGGCTGGAGCTGGCGCCATTGGGCATCCGCTGCAACATCGTCGCCCCGGGGTCCACGCTGACCCCGATGCAGACCGGCATGTGGCAGGACGAGCACGGCGCCGAACGGGTGATCGTCGGCAGCCTTGAGACCTACAAGGCCGGCATTCCACTGCGCAAACTCGCCACGCCGGAAGACATCGCGCAGTCGGTGATGTTCCTGCTCTCCGAGCAGGCCGGGCACGTAGCGATGAGCGACCTGTACGTGGACGGTGGCGCCACCCTGCGCGGCTGAGCCCCGACGGCCGCCTGCCGGCAGTGGTAGTGCCGGCCGCTGGCCGGCAACCTCATTCACCTTCAGACATCTCCCAACCCCCGTCGAGCCATGGCCCGACAGCCAACGCGCAATGATCGACCCACCATGGGGCATGAGCAGCCATCGCCTTCGCCTGGGCCGTCACTCGATCATCGGCCAGGTCTACGTTCTGACAACCACGACACACCAGCGCAGCCGGCTCCTTGAAAGCGAAGCTGCAGCAGCATGTGTAATCGACCAGTTCCACTACATCGAACAGCGCGGGCTCGTACGGTCACACGCATGGGTCGTCATGCCGGATCACGTCCACTGGATGTTCGAGCTACGTGCAGCTGACCTTCCCGACATCGCGCGCCGGATGAAATCGTCAAGCGCCCTTTCCCTGAATCGCTTGGCGGGCCGTCGATGTACGGTGTGGCAGCCCGGCTACTTCGATCATGCAGTGAGGACCGAAGAGTCGCTGGCGCGGCAGGCGCTGTACATCCTGGGGAATCCGGTACGCGCCGGTCTTGCTGGGCAGATTGGCGAGTATCCGTATGCGTGGTCGGCCTGGGGGTGATGCCGGCCAGCGGCCGACACTACCACAGCGCAGATCCCGTTCCGGTGCACAGAGCATCCGTAAGGGTAGTGCCGGGC
>NZ_JAPTFO010000084.1:0-14515 GCF_030985515.1 Stenotrophomonas sp. Sm10 | reverse complement strand
CGCTGTGCGCGCTCTTCTGTAGAGCCGAGCCATGCTCGGCTGCTCTTCAACGTGATGACTGGAACCCCGCGCTGCGCGCGTCAGCCGAGCGTGGGCTCGGCTCTACAGGGTGCGGGGTGCGGTCACAGCAGCTGGTGCAGCATCGCTTTGAGGCGTCGCCCTTCCAGCTGGAAGTAGTCGCGCTGCTCGCGCCAGGCGGGGAAGCGTTGTTCCACTTCGTGCCAGAACGCAGGCGAGTGATTGGGCTGGATCAGGTGGCAGAGCTCGTGCACCAGCACATACTCGAACGCTTCCGGACGACCGAGCACCAGGGCCAGGTCCAGTGCCATGCTGCCGTCGGGGGCCAGCGAGCCCCATTGCGAGGACATCACCTTCAGCCGCAGGCGGCTGGGGGCGCGCGGCAGAGTGGGCAGGTACTTCGGCAGCCAGCGGCCGACGTCGGCGCGGGTCTGAGCTTCGTAGAATTCGCGCAGCAGACGGCGCAGGGTGGCGTCGCCGCCGCGGGTCGGCCACTGCACGCAGGCGCCGTGCGCGTCGATCTCCAGGCGCGCGTAGCGCCCTTCCTGCCAGCGCAGCGGCAGCAGTTCGCCGCGCAGGGGCAGCACACCGTCTTCGCCCGGCTGCAACGGTGGCGGCAGGCCCTGGCCCTGGTACTGCCGCAGCTGCAGCGCCAACCAGTCGCGGTGCTGTTCCAGGAAGCGTTCGCCCATCACCAGGCTTGCGCGCGGCGGCAGGGTCAGGCGTGCGCCGCGTTCGTCCACGCTCAGCTTGATGCGCCGCGCACGCGGATCACGCACGCGCAGGACCTCGATCTCGGCATCCTCCAGGCGCAGGCGAACGGTGTCGCGCTGTACGGTGGCGGGCGGGGTCGGGCTGATCAGGCGGCGCAGCAGACGGCTCATGCGCCCAGCATAGCGCCGCTTCGGGCCGCCGGATGACCGGCGGCCGTCGCGCTGCCTGTTCAGTCAGCCTTGCTGAGCTTGAAGGCTTCTTCCAGCAACAGGAACAGGCGGCGGATCTCGGCGCTCTGCAGGGCAAAGCGGGCGTCGAACTCGGCGCGGCGTCCGTCTTCGTCGGCATGCTCCAGCTGGTCCAGGGCGCCGTCGAGGAACTTCAGCTTGCGCACGATCAGGTCGTCGCCGATGACGAAGGACAGGTTGTCCTCGAAGATCAGCGCCAGCTTGGTCACCTGCTTGCCAGCGTCCAGGTGCTTGTCGATCTCGTCGCAGCGCAGCTCCTGGTGCTGGCACTTGACCACCGCGCCACCTTCCACCGGGTCCTTCATTTCGCACTCTTCGCCCAGGCTCAGCCCGGTCGGCAGCGGCTCGCCGGCGATCCAGCCGGTCAGGATCGAGCGCGGCGCGACCTCGGCGTTCAGCGGCATCGCCGGGAAGCTGCCGAGCAGGCCGCGGATGTCGGACATGAAGTACTCGCCGGTCTTGCGGCTGGAGGTATCCACCGCCACATAGCCGTGCTGCAGGTCGATGAAGGCGTCGTTGCGCGAGGACTTCACAAAGGCGCGCGGCAGCAGTTCATGCAGCAGGTCGTCCTTCATGCGCTTGCGCTCGCGGCCACCTGGGCGGCGGCCTTCCTTCTCCTCGATCTCCTCCAGCTTGCGCTCGAGCAGGTCGTTGACCACCGCTGCCGGCAGGATCTTGTCCTCGCCGCCCACGGTCAGCCACAGGTGTTCGGCGATGCGGTGGGAGAGCTGCTCCTTTTCCTCGCGGCCGAACGGCGAGATGAAGCCGCGCGAGTTCATTTCCAGCGCGCCAACAGGCTTGAGCACGGCGTGCGGCAGCAGGGTATCGACTTCGGAAAAATCGGTGGCGGTCGGAAAACGGAAGAACGTCAGGTTGCGAAAGAACATGGAATTCCGGATGGCAAAGAGGAAGGGCGACCGACCTTAAACGGTGGGCGTCTCGGGATCTGCGTCGGCATCGGCCGGGGAACCGGCCAGCCAGGCATGGGCATCGGGCAGCGGCGCGTCGTCGCGACGGCCCAGCGCCATGAAGTCGAACAGGGTAGTGTCGGCCAGCTGCGAGGGCCGGACGTCGCCCATGGCGCGCGCGATCTGCTCGATGCGGCCGGGATGGTCCTTTTCCCACTGCTTCAGCATCAGGCCGACCTGGCGGCGCTGCAGGTTCTCCTGGCTGCCGCACAGGTTGCAGGGAATGATCGGGAACCGGCGTGCCTGCGCGTAGTCGACGATGTCGCTTTCGCGCACGTAGGCCAACGGCCGGATCACCACGTGCCTGCCGTCATCGCTGCGCAGTTTCGGCGGCATCCCCGCCAGCTTGGCGTGGTGGAACAGGTTCATGAAGAAGGTGGCCACCATGTCGTCGCGGTGATGGCCCAGCGCGATCTTGGTGAAACCGTGGGTTTCGGCGTAGTTGTAAAGCGCGCCACGACGCAGGCGCGAGCACAGCGAGCACATGGTCTTGCCTTCCGGAATGACCCGGCTGACCACCGAGTAGGTGTCCTGCTCGATGATGTGGTACGGCACGCCCAGCCCAGCCAGGTACTCCGGCAGAATGTGCTCAGGGAAGCCCGGCTGTTTCTGGTCCAGGTTCACCGCCACCAGCTCGAACGGCACCGGTGCCTTCTTCTGCAGCTGCAGCAGCACGTCCAGCAGGGTGTAGCTGTCCTTGCCGCCGGACAGGCAGACCATGACCTTGTCGCCGGCCTCGATCATGCCGAAGTCGGCGATCGCCTCGCCGACCTGGCGGCGCAGGCGCTTGGCCAGCTTGTGCTGCTCGCGCTCGGCCACGCGTGGATCGCGGGCGGCGCGCGGCTGGGGATCGGGAAGGGAAATCACGGCACTCATGGGCTCCATTCTAACGGCTCGGAGCGGCCCCGGCCGGGGGTCGGTATTCCCCTCTCCCGGCGGTCATCATCGCTGTGTATGCTCGGAACCTGTGGACACCTACGACCCCGCCGAGATCGTCGAACGCCTCGCCGCCCTGCGCGCCGAGCACCGCCTGCTGGATGAACAGATCACCCGCATGGCGGCCAACGGCGAGGACGAACTGGAAGCCAAGCGCCTGAAGCGGCGCAAGCTGCAGTTGAAGGATTGCATCGCCAGGCTGGAGAGCCTGCAGATTCCCGACGAGCCGGCCTGAGCCGGGTTCAGGTGGGTGCCAACCCGGGTTGGCCTCCTGCTCCGGTACGTGCCAACCCTGGCCGGCACGACGGGAAGGTGTGCGGACCAAGGTCCACACCCACCGCAGGATTCAGTTCAATCCTGCGGCGCCGGCTCGTCCGGGCGCGCCGCTTCCGGGCTGACCCGCTCGATGGTGTGGCGCAGCTCGCGGCCGAGGATGAACTTGGCATCCTTGGCCCAGGCATCCAGGCGCTCGTCGAACAGCAGCTTGCTGTTCTCGTCCGGCCACACCAGGCGCAGCTCGCGCAGCTTCTGGATGAAGCCACGGAACAGGGCCTTGTCGAAGAACTCCGGCGCCGCCGGCGCATAGAGCAGGCTCAGGCGCTGCGCGGCCTGCTGGCACAGGCTTTCCAGTTCGGCGGCGCCAAGCACGCCGGGGCCGTTCTTCACCAGCACCGAAATGGCGATGTAGTAGCGCTCGAACGCCTGCTGCAGCGAGTGCCCGATGGCGCGCAGGCGGAAGACCTCGTCGGTCTGCCCGGTGTTGCGCGCCAGAATGCCGCCGTCGTCGTCATTGACGTTCTGCAGCAACCCCTCACGCACGAACACGTTGATGGTCTGGTCGATGCGCTGGGCGAACTCGTCCTCGCTCCACGGCAGGAACAGCTCGGCCTGCAGGAACGGGTACACCGTACGGCCCAGCTGGACCAAGCCGGCGCGGCTCATGCGGCGGTTGTTCTGGAAGCAGCAGGCCACCCACGACGAGGCGGTGAACAGGTGCAGCACGTTGTTGCGGAAGTAGCTCAGCAGCACCGCGGTATCGCCGCTGACGCTGAGCACATCGCCCAGGGGGTGCTTGACGCGGGTGAGGACGTTGATTTCCTCGGCGTGGGCGATGATCCGCTCCGGCGAGTGCGGGGTCACCGTCACCCGGTCCGAATATGGCATCTCGACCAGCAGGGTCTTGCACAGCTCGATCTGCGCGATCAGGTCGGCCTCGCCCATCGCGTGCTTCGGCGTGGACAGCAGCGCCAGCGCCAGCAGGTTGATCGGGTTGACGTCGGCGGCGCCGTTGATGCGCACCTGGATGCGTTCGGCCAGCGTATCCACCGTGGTCGACAGCCAGGCCGGCTTCTCGTCCTCGGACACCGCCTCGCCCTTCCACTCCGGCGCCTTCTCGGCCAGCACGTCGTTCAGTGCGATCGGTTCGCCAAAGTTCACCACCACCTGGCCGTAGTTCTGCTTGAGCACCTTGGGGATGCCCCACAGCAGCGACCAGATCGATTCCTTTTCCTTCGGCCGGCCGGACAGTTCGTCCAGATAGCTGCCGCCTTCCATCAGTTTCTCGTAGCCGATGTAGACGGGCTGGAACAGCACCGGCTTGCGCGGCTGGCGCAGGAACGCACGCAGCGTCATCGAGATCATGCCGCCCTTGGGCTGCAGCAGGCGGCCGGTGCGCGACCGGCCACCCTCAACGAAATACTCCAGCGAATAGCCACCGGCCACCAGCTGCGCGACGTACTCGCTGAGCACCGCCGAGTACAGCGCGTTGCCGCGGATCGAGCGGCGGATGAAGAACGCACCGCCCTTGCGCAGCAGGGTACCCACCACCGGCAGGTTCAGGTTGATGCCGGCCACGATGTGCGGCGGCACGATGCCACGGTCGTACAGCAGGTAGGAAAGCAGCAGGTAGTCCATGTGGCTGCGGTGGCTGGGCACGTACACCACTTCGTGGCCCGGCGCGGCAGCCTTGAACTTGTCCAGGTGGTGCACCAGCACGCCCGCATAGATGCGGTTCCACACGTGGCTGAGCATGAAGCTGGCCGAGCGCACGACCGGGCTGGAATAGTCCGCGGCGATTTCCCAGGCGTAGGCGTGTGCCTTCTTCCAGGCATCGGCCGGCTTCGAATTGTCGCGCTTGGCCTGTGCGGCGATCGCCTCGCGCACCGGTTCGGCAGCCAGCACCTGGTCCACCAGCAGGCGCCGCGTCGACAGGTCCGGGCCGATCACCGATTCACGGATGCGCCGGAAGTGCGTACGCAGCACGCGCTGCAGCTTGCGCACCGTGCGCTCCGGCTCCAGGCCTTCGTCCACGGTGCTGCGCAGCGAGATCGGCGGGGCGAAGCGCACGATGGTATTGCGCCCGTTCAGCAGCAGGCCCAGCAGGCGGCGGAAGCGACCGACCAGCGCCCAGTTTTCCGAGAACAGCACCGCGAACCAGCCGCTCTGCTTGTCCGGCGCGCGGCCGACGAAGATAGACACCGGCACCAGGTGCACGTCCAGGTCGTCGCGCACGCGGTGCGCCTGCAGGACCTTGGCCAGCGAATCGGAGTGGGTCTTGGCGCCGCGCTGCTCGGGAATCAGCGAGTTGCTGGAGCTGCGCCGCGACAGCGCCAGGTAGGCGCGCTTGCGCCCGGTCGGGTCACCGGCCAGCGGCACCAGCGGCGAGGGCAGCCCGGCCTGGCGGCAGGCCTTGTCCAGGATCAGCGCGTTGGACAGGCCGTAGTCTTCCAGCACGTACACGACCGGACGGCCATCGTTGTACTGGCCTGGGTCTTCCGGCTCGATCTTCAGCGACAGCCACGGCTCGACCAGGCGGCCCAGCAGGCGAGCCCACAGCGGGCGGCGGCCGGCCGGACGCGCGTGCACGGGCGGCGGTACCGGGTTCGGGCCGGTGCCGGTCGAGGGGGACGCCGGCACCGTATCGGCGGGCGTCGACTGGGATTCTTCGCCGGGAAACGGCAGCGGGTTCTGTTTCGACATCGGCGCCATTATGGCTTAGGCGGCGGCGTTGCTGCTTCCCCACCCCCAGCAGGGGCTTCAGCCGGTGATGGCGAGGCCGCAGCGCGGGCCGCGTCGGCCTTGCGCAGCAGCGCATCGGTGTCGGCCAGGGTGCGGGTCAGGTACCAGTGGCCCTCGCGGCGGCTCAGCGGCAGCTGCAGGATCATTTCGCGGCCAGCCAGGTCGTAGTGCAGGCGTACCAGCGCATTGTCACCCTCCACCGAGAGCAGCTCACCGCGCACGCTGCGCAGCGCCTCGTCCACGCCCAGTCCGTAGCTGCCCAGCACGGCCTTGAGGGTGTGGATGAACGGCGCCAGCTGCTGCAGGCTGCCTTCCATGCCGGCGGCCTGCAGGCCGGCCTCATCATCGAACCCAACCTTGCCGGCCGCGCCAACCAGTGCGGCGATGGTGCTGCGCGCGCGGGCGCGGTCACTGATCGGTGCGCCCTGCGCCCAGCTGGCGAGGGTTTCCACCAGGGCGATGTAGTGCGCCTGTTGTCCGGGCGTATAGCCCTTCTGGTGGCGCAGGTACTGCACGCCGAAGTTGCCCATCGACTGCGCGGCCTGGCGAACGGCGCCGGCCTGTCCGGCCAGCTGGCGATCGAAGCTGCGCTGCAGTTCGGCGCTGGCGTTGGGCTTGCGCAGCGCGGCCAGCATCGGCAGCAGCTGGTCACCCAGCGGCAGTTCGGTCAGCGGCCACTGGCTGTGGCCTTCGGTCCAGGCCTGTTGCAGGCGCTGGTACTGGCTGGGCGGTACCGACAGCTTCGCGTAGCCGACCAGATCGTCCTCGGCCAGGCGCAGGGCCATCGCCTGCACCGCCGCGACCGGTTCGGCTGCCGGCTTGGCCGGATCATCGGCTGATTCGCGGCACGCGGCCACCGCCAGCAGCAGCATGGCTGCCAGCCCCCATCCACGCGCAGACCTTCCTCGCACCGCCACGCTCATGCAATCGGACTCCCCGGACCGGTCCGCATCTTGCGGCCTGCGACGTGACAGCGGCAAGCCGGGACGTCACGGTTTCCGCTGTTGCCTGTGCAAGTCACTGACGGGAATAAAAAAAGAGCCGGGATCACGGGGATCACAGGCTCTTCAAACCGGCGCAGGGCCGGTGGACAGTGTTGTGGCACATGTCCGGTCCGAGGACCGGATGGCGGCGATCCTACGCTGCCGCTCAAGTTAAGGCAACACTTCACGTAGTGCGCCTTAAACTATTGATTTTATTGATCCACCTGATGATGGGGGTGGAAGCAATGAAATCTACGGCAGGTTTTGCGGCGATTCGGGCACAACCGCTCGGTAGACGGATGCAAAAACGCCATGCCGCGCGGGCCGGGATGGCGTTCGGGCCTGCAGCCTTCGCACCGGAACCTCAGCGCGCACCCAGTGCCGACGCGATTTCCTGCTGGATGGCCCGGGCCGCGGCCTGCGGATCGGTGGCCAGGCGGATCGGACGGCCAACCACGATGGCATCGGCACCATCGGCGAACGCCTGGGCCACGCCAACGGTACGCTTCTGGTCATCGCCGACCGGGCCACCGGGGCGGATGCCCGGGCAGACGATCGAGAACCCGGCGCCGGTCGCGGCGCGAATCGGGCCGGCCTCCTGGCCCGAGGCGATCACGCCATCGATGCCGGCCGCCTGCGCGGCCAGCGCGCGTTCGACCACCACCTCCACCGGTTCACGGTCGATGCCCATCTGCGCCAGGTCCGGGCGGCCCATCGAGGTCAGCACGGTCACCGCCAGCAGGCGCATGTCACTGCTGTTGGCGGCGGCGCAGGCTTCCATCATCGCCGGGTGCCAGCCGTGGATGGTGGCGTAGCTGACCGGCCACTGCGAAAGGCGCTTGATCACCGCCGCGGCGGTGGCCGGGATATCGAAGAACTTCAGGTCGACGAACACGCGCTTGTCGCGGCGGGCCAGCTCGTCCAGCACCTGGAAGTACTCGCCCGACGCCAGCAGTTCCATGCCGATCTTGTAGAACGCCACGCTGTCGCCGAGGCGGTCGACCCACTCCAGCGCCTGCGCGCGATCAGGCACGTCCAGCGCGAAGATCAGGCGCTCGTCGTCGCGCAGCGGCAGTGGCGCGCGGCTCATGGTGCGTAGTCCAGGGCAGCGCGCTTGGCGTCGTGGCGGGCCTGGCGCGACTGGCTGTAATCGTTGTTGAACTGCGCCGGCTCGAAGCCACCGTAGGTCGGGTTGGGCAGCATCCACCAGCGCTCGCCGAACCAGTCGTGGTACTGCTGCAGCAGTGCGTCACGGCCTTCGTTGGTGTTGGCGGTCACTTCCACGAAATCGCCCAGCTGGTCGCCGAACTGCATCAGCACGCGGTACTTCTGCCCGGCCAGGCGGCGGCGGCAGTTCTTCTCGCTACCGGCCTGCTCGCACCCTTCGACCACGGTGCCCAGGCCCAGGAACACGCTGTCATCGGCCACCGGCAGGCCCTGCTCGCGCAGGTTGGCCAGGGTCGCGTCCTTCAGGTGCACGGCGCGGTTGGAGATGTACAGCAGGGTCACGCCCTTGGCGTTGGCAGCCTTGGCGAAATCCACCACGCCCGGAATGGCCTTGGCCTTCTTCTCGGCCACCCACTGGTCCCAGCTCAGCTCGTCGTATTCCTTGCCGTCGCGCACCAGGCGCGCCTGGTAGGGCGAGTTGTCCAGCACGGTCTCGTCCACGTCCAGTACCACGGCCGGCTTCAGGCCCTTGGCCTCGTTGCCGCGTTCTTCCGGCACCAGTGCGTCCCAGTGGGCTTCCTTCAACGCGACATCCAGGTGGTCGGCGGCGGCACGATAGGTCTGCTCGGTGATGGCCTTGTACTCCTGCGCGCGCTGCATCCACAGCACCGCATTGAGATTGTCGTTGGCCGTGGCATCGAGCACGCCATCGGCCTTGGCAGCGGCAGCGGGCGCCTGCGGGGCCGCGGCTTCGGCGGCAGGCGCCTCCACGCGCTTGCAGGCGGACAGGCCCAGCGCCGCGGTAGCGAGCAGGGTCAGGGACAGGGAAACAGGACGACGCATGGATTCACCGGCAATCAGATATACCGGCGCATTTTACCGGCAAAGGCGGCCCCGGGACGGCTATGCTTGGCGGTTGACCCGTTGCCCTTCCGGAGGCTGCCATGACCGATTCCACCCAGACCCCCGACGTCCCCCTGCTCGACGCCGTGCAGGCACGCCTGCTGGGCTGCCTGGTGGAAAAGGAGGCGACCACACCGGACACCTACCCGCTGACGGTCAACGCCGCCCAATCGGCCGCCAACCAGAAGACCGCGCGCGAGCC
Source organism: Stenotrophomonas sp. Sm10 (assembly GCF_030985515.1). NCBI lineage: Bacteria > Pseudomonadati > Pseudomonadota > Gammaproteobacteria > Lysobacterales > Lysobacteraceae > Stenotrophomonas > Stenotrophomonas sp. Sm10. The sequence goes on along the minus strand of NZ_JAPTFO010000084.1, from coordinate 5,358 downwards.
GGTGATGAACGTCGATGCCGGCAGCGTGCAGCACGCGCTGCGCCAGCTGGAAACGATGGGCCTGGCCCGCCAGCACTTCTCCTCGCGCGCGGACCGCTACGAGCACCGCCTGCAGGCCGCGCTGGACCTGACCCGACAGCAGACCGTGCTGCTGGCGCTGCTGCTGCTGCGTGGGCCGCAAACCCTGGGCGAGCTGGTGTCGCGCAGCGAGCGTCTGTACCGTTTTGCCGACACCGACGAAGCCCGCCACGCCATCGAGCGCCTGCAGCAGCGCGCGCTGCTGGTGGTGCTGCCGCGCGCCAGCGGCCAGCGCGAAGACCGCTACATGCACCTGCTGTGCGGAGAAGTGGACGGCGCGGCACTGGCAGCGAAGTACGCCAGCGGCGGCGGTGGCAGCAGCGATGCGGCCGATCCGGGCCTGGCCGAGCGCGTGGCCCGGCTGGAAGCGGCCGTGGCCGAGCTGCAGGCGCAGCTGGACGAACTGCGCGGCTGAGGGGGTGGGTGCCGACCGTTGGTCGGCACTGCATCTGAATCGTACCGACCAACATCAGGGGTCAGACCTGCGCCGCACCCGGCGTGGCATACAACCGGCTCGGGCTGTCCACGCCCGGCAACTGGATCACCCCGCGCATCTGCATACCCAGGCCCTGCAGGATCTTCCCGGACACCACGTTGTCCAGATCGGTGATGCCATACAGATCGTGCAGGCCCAGCGCTCCACGCGCATGCGCGAACACCGCGCGTGCCGCCTCACCGGCATAGCCCTGCCCCGCGAATTCCGACAGCACCGCATAGCCGATGTCCGGCCCCGGCAGGCCATCCCGCCGCACCAGCCCGGCGTTGCCCAGCCAGGCACCATCGGACAACCGCTCGATGGCATACATGCCGAAGCCATTCAACGCATAGCTGTGCAGCACCCGCAGCGCAATGTACTCGCGTGCCTGTTCTTCGTCGCGCACGTTGCGGTCACCGATGAAACGCACGAAGCCCGGATCGTTGAGCAGGGCCAGCATCGGTGCCGCATCACGGTCCGGTTCAATGGCCCGCAGCCGCAGGCGTTCGCTTTCGATGGGATGCATGGGTGGGTTCCGGAAGGAATACCTCGATTTTGCAACGCCAGCGCCCGCCGTGCAGCACGCTCAGGCCAAGTGGGCCACTACGATGCCCAGCCTAGCCACATGCCCCGTCACGCTGGCCGAACAGGATCGGCCAGTAGCGCACGCACAGGCGATGGACGCATGCGGCGATCAGGCAGAACCCCATGCCCATCAGCGCCAACAGCAGCGGTGCGCCCCAGCGCAATCCCGGGTGCTGGATACGAGCCTTGGAAGGCATGCCGCCGGGATATAGCACCTGTACCTGTTCGCCGACCACGTACAGTGGTGCCCCGGTAGCAAAGGACGCGGTGAACTGAATCATCTGCCCCTGTGCGGTCTGGAACCTCACCACCGGGCGATGCAGGGTGATGTCACGTGCGGGCATCCTCTGCCTGGACGGCCACCACCGTTCCGGTTACGGAAACGGCCTTGCTCGCGAAACGCTGGACGTCCACGAACAGCCAGGCGGCGGCCAGAAGGATCAGCAGGCCCACGGCAAAGAAAAACAGCAAAAAACATCTGAGGAGGGTGGGCATGGTGCTGGCCGGGTTGATCGATCAGCGTGCAGGTGCTGGCGCTGATCGAATGAAGGAGATATCGACATGGTAGTAGCGCGGATTGCCCGGCATGACATGGACATCCAGTTCACGCCCACTCACCTGTGCACGGGGATCGGCCCATAGATACGCACTGTGGAAGACATGCCATCGAGTGGTTTCAGGATCGCGCCAGGCGCAGACGATGACGAACGGATGCCTTCCCTCCGAAAATACTCCGAGATCGCGCTTGATCGCCCGGACCTTGGCTTGCACCCGTGTCCCGTGGCGAAGGAGCTGCCTGCGCCGCCATGCCCTCGCCGCCTGCGGCAGGTGCATAAATCCCACCGCCAGCAGGAATGGGCCGCCGCCCAATCCCAGTATGACGCTCAGGCCCCAGGGTGATGAGAGCGAACGCACCAGAGCCTGGTCCGGGCGGTCCGGCAGGTACAGCACATCTACATGATCGCCCGTCATGTAGGCACGACGGCTGGTACGACCTGCGAAGAACCGCATCACTTGCCCGCTGCTGGTAGTGAATTCCACCCAGTACAGGAACTTCACCCCTGAAGTGCGCGAACCACCGCGATCAACGGTGATGGCACCCACATGGGTGATCCTGCCATCGGCAATGACCGCCGCATCGAGGAAGCGCCTGGCACCAACGTAGGCCAGAAGCGCTGAAACAAGCAGGACCACGCCCAGCCCGAGGAAGGTACGGGTGAGAACAGGAGGGATGTCGTTGGACACGATGAAAGACACGGCGCGCACTTCGGGTGCGCTCACACTAGGCCTTAACCCGATGCAGGCTCAAGGCCAGAAGCGTCAATCGGACGGATTGGAATACCACTTTAGTGGCTTTTCGATCCTCAATCGAACAGCGCCTCGATCGCGGCCAACCCCGCCGTCGCGCGCTCCTTCTTGCGCGCCGCATCGGCCACCGGATCGGCGCCATCGCGCTGGATCTCCTCGGCCGGAATCTCCTCGAAGAACCGGCTCGGCTTCAGGCGTACGTGTTCGCCGAACTTGCGCGTCAGCTTGCTGTAGCTCATCCACAGCTGGATCTTGGCGCGGGTGATGCCCACGTACAGCAGGCGCCGTTCTTCCTGCAGGTTGCCCTCGTCCAGGCTGACCTGGTGCGGCAGCACGCCGTCCTCGCAGCCGACGATGAACACGTACGGGAATTCCAGGCCCTTGGAAGCGTGCAGGGTCATCATGCGCACCTGGTTGCCGCCCTCGTCCTTGTCGCTGCGCGACAGCAGCGCCAGCTGGCCGGCCAGGTCGGCGGCGGTTGCACCGCGCGGGCCGCCCTCGAACCACTGCGCCAGTTCCTCGATGTTGTTTGCGCGGCGCTGGTAGCTGGCCTCTTCCTTGGCCTGCTGGCGCAGCTCGCTCAGCAACCCGGATTCCTTGGCCACCTTGCGGATCATGTCGCCGGACGTCACCTGGCGCATCTGTGCACGCAGGTCGCGCAGGATGTCGGTGAAGCGCGCCAGGCTGTTGGCCACGCGCGGTGGGAGCTGCTGCAGGGCACCGATGGTTTCTGCCACATGCGCCATCGGCATGTCCTTTTCCTGGGCCAGCTCGGCCAGCTTGGCCAGCGTGCCGGCACCGACGTCGCGCTTGGGCGACTGCACCGCACGCATGAACGCGGTGTCGTCATCCGGGTTCACCAGCAGGCGCAGCCAGGCCAGGGTGTCTTTCACTTCCTGGCGTTCCAGGAACATGGTGCCGCCGGTCAGGTGATAGGGAATGCGCAGCAGCTGCATCGCCTTTTCCAGCGGGCGCGACTGGAAGTTGCCACGGAACAGGATGCAGAAGTCACTCCACGGCACGTTGCGCGATTGCGCCACGAAGGCGATCTCGGCGGCGACCTTCTCCGCTTCATGTTCGCTGTTGCGGCATTCCCAAACACGGATGCGTTCGCCGTCGGCCTGGTCGCTCCACAGCTTCTTCAGGTGCTCATGCGGATTGTTGGCGATCAGCGCGTTGGCGGCGCGCAGCACGCGGTTGGAGCAGCGGTAGTTCTGCTCCAGCTTGATGATTTCCAGCGTGGGGTAATCGCGCCCCATCTGCTGCAGGTTTTCGGGATTGGCGCCACGCCAGGCGTAGATCGACTGGTCATCGTCGCCGACGCAGGTGAAGTTGCCCTTCTCGCCGGCCAGCTGCTTGAGCAGGCGGTACTGCGCGTCGTTGGTGTCCTGGCATTCGTCCACCAGCAGGTAGCCGATGCGCTCGCGCCAGGCCAGGGCGATGTCCGGATTCTCTTCCAGGATCTGCACCGGCAGACGGATCAGGTCATCGAAGTCGACCGCATTGAACGCGGTCAGCCTCAGCTGGTATCGCTCGTAGACGCTGGCCGCTTCCTTCTCGCGGTTGCTGCGTGCGGCGGCCATCGCCTGTTCGGGCGACAGGCCGGCGTTCTTCGCGCGCGACACCAGGTTCTTCATGTCCTCGATGTCGTCGGGCTTGGCCCCGTGCATCAGGTCCTTGATCTGCGCAGCGGCATCGTCGGCGTCGAAGATCGAGAATCCACGCTTCAGGCCCACCGCCGCGTGCTCGATCTGCAGGAACTTCAGGCCCAGCGCATGGAAGGTGCAGATCGTCACCTCGTCGGCATCCTGCTCGCGCAGGCGCTTGGCCACACGCTCGCGCATTTCCTTGGCCGACTTGTTGGTGAAGGTGATCGCCGCGATGCGGCGTGCCGGGTAGCGGCCACAGCTGATCAGGTGGGCGATCTTTTCCACGATCACGCGCGTCTTGCCGCTGCCCGCGCCGGCGAGCACCAGCAGCGGACCTTCGATGTGCAGGACGGCGGCGGCTTGGGGGGGATTGAGACCGTGCATGGGATGGGGATTGTAGCGGGGCGGGGTGACGACCACAGCGGCCTGCCGGCGGGGTTGCTGAACGGCTTCGGCGAAGCGGGGCCGCGGCGTACAATCCGTCGATGGCCAAGCTCTACTTCTACTATTCGGCGATGAACGCCGGCAAGACCACCACCCTGCTGCAGAGCGCCCACAACTACCGCGAGCGCGGCATGCGGGTGGCGATCCTGACCCCGCGCCTGGACGATCGTGCCGGCGCCGGCGTGGTTGCCTCGCGGATCGGCCTGCGCGCCGAGGGCATGGCCTTCGACCGTGATACCGACCTGCAGCGCTGGGTAGAGCAGGACCTGGCGGCGAACGGGCCGATGGGCTGCGTGCTGGTGGACGAAGCGCAGTTCCTCACCCGCGCCCAGGTCTGGCAGCTCAGCGAGGTGGTCGACCAGCTGCGCATTCCGGTGCTGTGCTACGGGCTGCGCACCGACTTCCGCGGCGAACTGTTCGAGGGCAGCCAGTACCTGCTGGCCTGGGCCGACGAGATGCAGGAGATCAAGACCATCTGCCACAGCGGCAAGAAGGCAACGATGACGGTACGCGTGGATGAGCATGGCCACGCAGTACAGGACGGCCCGCAGGTGGAGATCGGCGGCAACGACCGCTACGTGTCGGTCAGCCGCGCCGAGTTCAAGAAGATCACCCGCGGCGAAGGGCGGATCGATCCGGCGCAGGCGCCGCTGCCGCTGTAAGGGGTGTGCTTTTGCAGGGCTTGCAGCCCTGCACCTGCTCAACGCAACGGCAACGGCCAAAGCCAAAGCGGCATTCCGCGGGATGGCGGGGCGGTGTGGGTGGGCAGGACACGCCGTAAACCCGTCCCTGGGGGCTCGATGGCGCCATCCATGGCGC
>NZ_JAPTFO010000083.1:0-14866 GCF_030985515.1 Stenotrophomonas sp. Sm10 | reverse complement strand
CCCCCCCCCCCCCCCCCCCCCCCCCCCCCCCCCCCAACCGCGCTCAGCCCTGCAGGGCGCGGGCGTGGTGGGCGATGTGCTCGCCGATGAAGCTGGCGATGAAGTAGTAGCTGTGGTCGTAGCCCGGCTGCAGACGCAGGGTCAGCGGATGGCCGGCGGCCGCGCAGGCCTGCTGCAGGCGCTGCGGCTGCAGCTGGGTCTGCAGGAACTCGTCCGCCTCGCCCTGGTCGACCAGCAGCGGCAGGCGCTCGTCAACCATAGCGATCAGCTCGCAGGCATCCCATTGCGCCCAGTCGGCCGGGTTGTCGCCCAGATAGGCATGGAAGGCCTTCTGCCCCCACGGCACGTGGCTGGGCGCGACGATCGGCGAAAACGCCGACACGCTGCGATAGCGCCCGGGGTTGCGCAGCGCGATCAGCAGCGCGCCATGGCCGCCCATCGAATGGCCACTGATCGCGCGCGCATCGGTGACCGCGAAGTTCGCCTCGATCAGCGCCGGCAGCTCCTGCGCCACGTAATCATGCATGCGGTAGTGCTCCGCCCAGGGCGCACGGGTGGCGTTGAGGTAGAACCCCGCTCCCTTGCCGAGGTCGTAGCCTTCGGCATCGGCCACATCATCGCCGCGCGGGCTGGTATCCGGCGCAACGATGATTACGCCGTGCTCGGCTGCATAGCGCTGCGCACCGGCCTTGGTGATGAAATTCTGCTCGGTGCAGGTCAGGCCGCTCAGCCAGTACAGCACCGGCAGCTTCTGTGTTTCCACTTGCGGTGGCAGGTACACGGCGAACTGCATGTCGCAGCCCAGCGTGGTCGAATGATGGCGGTACACGTCCTGCCAGCCGCCGAAACAGGCGCGGTGTTCAATGCGTTCCATGGTGCTCTCCTGCGCGGCGCGTCAGCGCACGCGTGCTTCTGGTAGATGCCGACCTTGGTCGGCTTATCCACGCCCGGCGTGGATGCCTTGGTTGATCAGTTCATCCAGCCGCGACAGCAGGCGCAGAAGCGATTCGACGCCAGGCTGGCCATCCAGATTGCGGTACGCCGCCACCGCCACGTCGCTGCGCGGTGGCCATTGGCCGTTGGCGCGGGCTTCGTGCAGGCGCGGCAGGAATACCTGCGCAAGCCACTGCTCGAACGGCATGCCATCGTCGCTGCCGAAGGCCGAAGTCACCGCACGCGGTGGCCCCACCTCGCCGTCGACCCAGCCCAGCGCACGCAACGCCTGCTCGATCGGGTCGACCAGCGCCGCGCGCGGATCTTCCGCACGGCCTGCGCAAGGCATCGCACCAGCCCACGCCGCGCCTCAGTAGTGGACCACCGAACGGATCGACTTGCCTTCATGCATCAGGTCGAAGGCGTCGTTGATCTTGTCCAGGTCCATGGTGTGAGTGACGAACGGGGCCAGTTCGATGTCGCCCTTCATCGCGTCCTCGACCATGCCCGGCAGCTGGCTGCGGCCCTTCACGCCACCGAAGGCAGTGCCCATCCACTTGCGGCCGGTTACCAGCTGGAACGGGCGGGTGGAGATCTCCTGCCCGGCACCGGCCACGCCGATCACCACGCTCTGGCCCCAGCCACGGTGCGCGCATTCCAGCGCCGCGCGCATCACGTTGACGTTGCCGATGCACTCGAAGCTGTGGTCCACACCCCAGGTGGTCATTTCCACGATGACCTGCTGGATCGGCTTGTCGAAGTCCTTCGGGTTGATGCAGTCGGTGGCGCCGAATTCGCGCGCCAGTTCGAACTTCGACGGATTGGTGTCCACCGCGATGATGCGGCCGGCCTTGGCCTGGCGCGCACCCTGGATCACCGCCAGGCCGATGCCACCAAGGCCGAACACCGCCACGCTGTCGCCCTCCTGCACCTTGGCGGTGTTGTGCACCGCGCCGATGCCAGTGGTGACGCCACAGCCGAGCAGGCAGACGTGTTCCGGGTTGGCGTCCGGGTTGATCTTCGCCAGCGAGACTTCGGCCACAACGGTGTACTCGCTGAAGGTCGAGCAGCCCATGTAGTGGTACAGCGGCTCGCCGTTGTAGCTGAAGCGGCTGGTGCCGTCGGGCATCACGCCCTTGCCCTGGGTGGCGCGCACGGCCACGCACAGGTTGGTCTTGCCGCTCTTGCAGAACAGGCATTCGCCACACTCGGCGGTATACAGCGGAATCACGTGGTCGCCCGGCTTGACGCTGGTCACGCCCTCGCCCACTTCCACCACGATGCCGGCGCCTTCATGGCCCAGCACCACCGGGAACAGGCCTTCCGGGTCATCACCGGACAGGGTGAACGCATCGGTGTGGCAGACACCGGTGTGGGTAATCTTCACCAGCACTTCGCCCTTCTTCGGCGGGGCGACGTCGATCTCGACGATCTGCAGCGGCTGGCCGGGACCAAAGGCGACGGCGGCACGGGATTTCATGGGTGGACTCTCCAGAGACAGGCAATGACAGGATGGGCGGCGCCATGTTGCGCCGTCGTTTACTTCAGGTACGAGCGGATCAACGCGCTCATGTCGCGCACGCGTTCGGCGCGTTGTTCGTCGGAGGCGGCGGGCTGGCCGAATTCCTCGCGCAGATGGGCCTCCATCACCTCGGACATCAGGCCGTTGACCGCGCCACGGATGGCGGCGATCTGCTGCAGCACCGGCCCGCAGTCGGCGCCGGCTTCCAGCGCGCGGTCAAGCGCATCGCACTGGCCGCGGATGCGGCGCACGCGGGCCAGGACCTTCTTCTTCTCTTCGGGGGAGTGCGGCATGGCGGGCCAGTTCGGAACTATACTGGGGGATAGTATACACGAGTATTGGCAAAGTGACGGAAATGGCATCTCCCGCCTCCGCAATAGTGCCGTTGAATCCTTTCATATCAATCAATTACAGCAATTGCGCTTCTACCGTTCATGCATCGGGGCATGCTGTAGGATCGGCAGAATCAGGAACCAGACAATGGGTGTTGGCATCCAACTCGGGCGCATCACCGATGAGATCGGCAGTGGCGCGTTTCTCCATGCTTCTTCTCGACCATATCCGGCAACCTGGAGCCGAATGGCTGGGGAAGTCGATTCCCAATCCTCTTGAATCAGCTATACGCCGGCAGACTGCAGCAATCAGATGCTGCCGCCGCGCTGGCCGAACTACATAGGGTCCGCCGAGAGATGGCCGAGCTTGCGCCAGCCCGTGTCATATGGTCGTTCGAGGATAGAACCCAGCGTCCACCGTGGGGAGACGATATCGCTGGCGACATCGACAGCCTGGCGACCTACTTCGTCACCTCACATGGGCACGATCTGATCGCGCTTCTGGCCGAGGTGTTTGAAGCACTTCAGGAAGGCGAAGACACGTCCGCCCGGATCATCAACTACTGATGCCCTACGCTCAATCAAACACGCCCTGAGCCGCCAACCGCGCCAGCTCATCCACCACGTAGCGCACCTTGGGCCGCAGGTGGCGGGTCGGTGGCCACAGCGCATGGATGTCGATATGCCGCTGCATGTGCGCATCCAGCACCGATTGCAGCGCCCCGGATTCCAGATGACGGCGTACCAGTGAAACGGGCATCTGGCAGATGCCCAGCCCAGCGATGGCCGCATCGATCACCGCGTCACCATCGTTGAGCTGGTAGGTCGCATTCGGGATGAACGTTCCCTCGACATCGTCCCTGCCGATCCGCCACGCCACCGGCTGGCCGTGGCGGAAACCAACGACGCTGCGGTGCTGCGCCAGATCCTCCACGGTGGCCGGCACGCCATGCGCCTGCAGGTACTCCGGCGATGCGCAGGTGACCAGTCGTTGGCGACCCAGCCGGCGCGCGACCAGATGCTCGGCCTGGTGCAATCCGCCGAAGCGGATCAGCAGGTCGATGCCCTCTTCGACCGGATCGACGAAGTGATCGGTGAAGGTCATCGTCAGTTGCAGGTCCGGGTATTGCCGGCACAGGCGCAGCAGCACCGGCAGCACCACCAGGCGCCCGAACGAGGATGGCATGTCGATGCGCAGCCGTCCGCTGGGCAGGCCGGCCGACCCCAGGCAGGCCTCGGCGGCGGAGATTTCTTCCAGCGCCGCCGCACACGATGCGTAGTACGCCTCGCCGTCGGTGGTCAGCGCGATGCGCCGCGTGGTGCGGTGGAACAGGCGCACGCCCAGCCGCGCTTCCAGCCGGGCGATGGCCTTGCCCACCGCCGAGCGTGAGATGCCCAGCGCGTCGGCAGCCTCGGTGAAGCTGCCTGAACGGGCCGTGGTAACGAACGTGACCAGGCCATTCAATGATTCCAGCGGCAGCATCTATCGCGCTCCATTGGGGACAAATAGTCCCGCACCTAGGGAGATCGAAGCGCTTTATGCGCCTGCATGTCAACTCCATTCTGTGTGCATCGCGCCGCTGGCGCCTCCTCCCCGCACCAAGATGACCGACATGACCGCCGCCCTGTTCCGCCCCTTCGATCTGGCAGGCATCGCCCTGCGCAACCGCATCGTGATGGCCCCGATGACCCGCGCCCGCAACCCCGGCGCGGTGGCCAATGAACTCACCGCGCAGTACTACCGGCAGCGCGCCAGCGCCGGCCTGATCATCAGTGAAGGCACCCCGGTCTCGCCGCAGGGCCAGGGTTACATCGACGTGCCGGGTATCTGGTCGGCCGAGCAGGTTGCCGGGTGGAAGCTCGTCACCGAGGCGGTGCATGCCGCACAGGGCACGATCTTCGCCCAGCTCTGGCACGTCGGCCGCATGTCGCATTACTCGCTGCAGCCCGACGGTGGTCAACCGGTAAGCGCCGGTACCCGGCCGGTCGCCAGCGCACCGAAGAACACCTCGTTCGTCTATCTGGACGACGGCAGCCGCGGCCACGCCGATCCCACCCCGGCACGTGCGCTGGCCACCGAAGAGATCCCCGGCATCGTCGACGACTTCGCGCGCGGCGCCGACAACGCCATCGCCGCCGGTTTCGATGGCATCGAACTGCATGCCGCCAACGGCTACCTGTTCGAACAGTTCCTCAACCCGCTCATCAACCAGCGCGAGGACCGCTATGGCGGCTCGCTGCCCAATCGTGCGCGCTTGATCCTGGAGACCGTCGATGCGATGACCCAGCGCATCGGTGCGCAGCGGATCGGCGTGCGCCTGGCGCCGAACAACCTCACCTTCGACATGCCGTTCTACCCCGACAACGAGGCCACCTACCTGTACCTGGCCGAGGAACTGGGCAAGCGCGGCCTGGCCTATGTGCATCTCAACGACAACCTGCAGGCGGGCCAGTCGGTACTGGGCGAGGTGTTCCTGCGGCAGTTCAAGCAGGCCTACGGCGGCACCGTCATCCTGGCAGGTGGCATGACCCGCGAACGCGCCCTGCAGCTGGTCGAAGCGGGCATCATCGACCTGGCCGCGTTCGGCCAGCCGTTCATCGCCAACCCGGATCTGGTCGAGCGCCTGCAGCGCAACGTCGTGCTGGCCACGCCGGACCGCAGCACCTATTACGGAGGCGGCGAGGCAGGCTACCTCGATTACCCGGCCGCAGGCTGATCACGCACGGGGTCGGATCCCCGCCGTCGGCGGGGCTCCGACCCATGTCCTCAGGCATCCTCGCGCACGTACGCGAACGACTCGTCCAACCGCTCGCAGCCGATCACTTCAACGACGATGGCCTGTGCGTCGTCTTCGCTGATGTTTCCTTCTTCAATATCGTCAACGCGGGCAAACAGCTGCTGCAACGCCGCGTACTGGTCGTCGCGAAGGAAGGATTGGTGGGACTGCAACCAGCGCTGCAGATTGCCGGCCAGCTCGCCGTGCGACAGCAGCGTATACGGCGCTTGGTAGTCGGCAACGGCTTCGACCATCTTGCGGAACAGGAAATCCTGGTAGTTGGCGGCCAGCACATCGGCACGATCATCGTCATGCCACACCAGCACGACGGGGGGCTCGGCAAAGCTGGGCGCGTTGCTCCAGAAGCAGTAGCTGTCGCCGCCGCCGGTCCGCGCAAACGGCAGGAGCTGCAGGTCCGGACGCAGGGGATTGTAATGATCCTCGGCGGTCAGCTCCTGCCACGCCTCCAGCAGCTCGTCGTGTTCCAACGGCTCGTAGTCCTGGGCGTACAGCAGCACCGGCGGATCCGCCTGCAGCGTCGGGAATACCACCTCGGACCATTCCGGATGGGGAGCACCCCAACTCAACCGACCCGCTGCATGCAACTGCTTGAACAGGGGCGGGAAGGACTGGCCGGTGGCCTGTTCGATGCCGGATAACGCGCTCATGGATGTCCTTGTCGATAGAGACCGCCCAGCTTGCCCGAATCCGCGCAGGAGATGAACCGGCCACAGCACGCGGCAGGACTAGACTGCGACCACCAGATGCCGCCCATCGCTGCCATGAACGCCACTGCCCACAGCTTCATCGTCAACCTCGACGTCCCCGACCTGGCCGCCGCCGAAGACTTCTACATCCGGGCCTTCGGCCTGCGCATCGGCCGCCGTCTCGGCCCGGGTGCCGTGGAGCTGCTCGGTGGGCCAACGCCGCTCTACCTGCTGCACAACGACGCCGGCAGCGCCGCCACCGAAGACGGCGACGTGCGCGACTACGAGCGCCATTGGACGCCGCTGCACCTGGATTGGGTAGTGGATGACATCGATGCCGCGCTGGTACGTGCAGTCGCAGCCGGAGCGACGCTCGAGCAGTCCGTGCGCGAGCGTCGCTGGGGACGCATCGCCGTGCTGGCCGATCCGTTCGGCCACGGCTTCTGCCTGATCCAGTTCAGTGCTGAAGGCTACGACGCGCTGGTCGAATGACCGTTGCACCACTCACCACGGCAATGGCACTGCCTCGCCATTGGCACGCTCGCCGTAGTACAGCGACGGCAGCAAGCGCGAGAGGAAACTGAACTCCGTATAGCAGTGCTTGAGCAGGCCCAGGCCGACCGCATCGCCGGCGTCGCGGTGCGGATCGGCGCTGTCCAGGCCGAGCACGAAGCGGCTGCGCAGCACACAGCCAAACGGCGTATCACGCGCCACGTGCAGCATCTGCCCGTCGCAGGGATCACCGTTTGCATCCAGGCGGACGTGGTCGCCGAAGCCCATGCGCGCGGCGATCACCGCCGATACATCGCCTGCATCCTGTGCCGCCTGCAGGCGCTGGGGCACCAGCAGCGTGCGCGGGTCATGGAACTTCAGGCGTGCCGCCACCGGCGGAATGTCGGCCAGCGATTCCACCGCATGGATGCTGGCACCGTGGTAGCTGCGCCCGCGCTGCCACGCCGCGTCCCAGCCGCGATGCTCGACATGATCGACCGGATGCCACCAGCGGATGTGCTGGGTGGTCTCGAAGAAGGTGAACCACCAGTCCAGCATGCGGCCCTTGCAGCCGTGCAGATCGGTACGCACCGCCACCAGCAGGGTGCCGTCTTCGCGGCGCTGGATGCCGGTCTCCAGGTGCATCGGCGCCGGGTCGAGCAGATCGTGGTGGTCCAGCCAGGCGCGTGCGTTCACAGCGGTATCCATCGGGGTCTCCTGCGGTGTTGGGAGACCCGATAATACGGAAACGTTATGCGTTTCTCAATTAGCCGGATGCGGTAAGATAGGCACAATGAACAGCACGACCCTGTCCGAGTCCACAACGCCGACCCGCCGCCGCGGCCGCCCTGCGCGCCCGGAGGCGGAAGTCCGCCACGCGGTACTGCAGGCCACCCTGGAGCTGCTGCTGGCACAGGGTTACGAGGCCACCACCATCGAAGCGGTGGCGGCGCACGCCGGGGTGGCGAAGAAGACGGTGTATCGCCACGCCAGCAATCGCGAGGAACTGGTTGGGCTTGCGGTGCGCGAATGGACCGACGGCTTCGCGCCGCAGCTGCAGCGCGATGCGCGCAATGCCGAAGAGGTCGTGCCGCTGTTGCAGGACATCCTGCAGGCGGTGTGCACGCAGGCACTGTCGGCGCAGGCGGTGCAGGTGTTCCGGCTGCTGGCTACCGATTTCCCCGGCAAGGATGCGCTGCTGCAGGCCTATCTGGACAATGGCATCGAACGCGGCCGAGCGCTGCTGGCTGACTGGCTGGAACGGCAGCAGCAGCGTGGGCTGCTGCGTGAGGGGGATTCCGCACGCATGGCGCGACTGATCCTGGCAATGGCCGTGGCCGAGCCGCTGCGCGAACGCGTGATCGGCGTGGTGGCCGAGGATGCGCCGGTGGAGGTGCACCTGCGTGAGTGCATGGCGTTGTTGGCGCCGGTGTTTCAGGCGCCGTAGTCAACCAGTAAGCCGCAGCTGTGTGCCACGCATTCAGGTGCAGCGGCCTCGCAGGGCTCTTTGCAATTTCTTGTATGGCCTGCTGGAAAGACTGCAGGGACTATCCGTGGTCGATCTCTTTGGGGCGGTCACATGCGATTTCTTTTTTCCGAACTCTGCAATCTCCTGGGACAACGAATCGATAGCGATCCGGTCCTTTCCATTGCCGAACGCATCGGAGCGAAGGCACCAAAACCAACCTCCTTCGCGTACTCCAACTCTATTGGCGAGATGTCTCACCGCCCCACGGGTCTGGAAATCAGCTGGAGTCACGAGGTTCTCGCACCCGAGTATTACCCGCCCCGGAAATCGGGCCGCCACTTCGTCTGCTGGGTAGACTCGATCTGGTTTGATCCGGCAACAGTAGACAACCTGCCTTTGCAGTTGTCTCCGACCTCCCTCGCTGAGGATTTGGTTGGGGCGGCTCCTCAGCTCATTGTCGAGGATATGCCCAAGAGAACAGCCGCGATGCTCACAACTCGTCCAGACTGCGTGCTTGCCCTCCCCAGCACGCCTAGGCGCTGGCAGATCAAGCTAGCACAGATGCACCGCTACTCCTTGCCAAGTTACGCTGCGGCTGGAAATGATCTTCCAGAGCAGAATGTCAATTCAGACAGGTGGGATTATTGGGATCAGGCTACCGCCTTCTTTCTCTACTGGTGCATTCTCAGAGGCTTCGCAAGCGAACGACATACTTCTGATCACGGCGCAGAAATCCAGAACCTACATCAGCAGCGCATGCCCGTGATGGACTACATCCGTGCGAACTGTTTTGAAGGCGAGCTGTGGAGCTGGGATATCCGCGAGCCCGTGCGCCATTTTACCTACATCTACTTTCATGCTCTCTGCAATCGCAACTCAGCACATCCTAGAATTGGAAGACCGGACAGGTGCCATCCCAACGACGATCTGAGCGCGGTGGTGAACCACCTGTCGAAGTGCGGGGTACCAACCGTAGATGACGAATGGCGGCTGTTCCGCCATTTCTCAACGATGCTGGACGCACGCTGGAAGGACTATCTTCTGACAGGACTTCAGACAGAAGTAAGCCGCCGCCAGACCGTCCAGCTCACGGCAATGTATCGGAAGATGGTGGACAACCTCTCCGCAGCCTCTGAACTGCCATAGAAGTCCGAGTATTTATAGGTCTCCACGTATTGCGCGGAGATTCCTGGAGAGGCATCCACGCATGGCGTGGATCTACTGGTCTGGTCCTGGTGGACGCCATCCCGGTGGGTGCCGTCCGTTGGTCGCCACCACATCATCCATCGCAGCTCATTCGCGCAGCATATCCACGAACGCGCGCAGCGCACCGGGCATCTGCCGCTGCTTCGGGTAGTACAGCGCGAAGCCGGCGAACGGTTCGCTCCAGTCTTCCAGCACTGCCACCATCTGGCCGGATTCGATATACGGCCGCGCCGTGTCTTCCAGCACGTAGGCCAGGCCGATGCCATCAAGCACTGCACCCACGACGGTGCCCTGCTCACTCAACGTGAGCCGGCCCGGCACATCGATCTCCAGCGCTTGCCCGCTACGCTCGAACTGCCACTTGTAGAGATGCCCGCTGGCGAAGCGGAAGCGGATGCATTCGTGTGCCGCCAGGTCCCGCGGATGCTGTGGTGCCGGGTGTCGCCGCAGGTAGTCCGGCGAGCCGACAATCAGCCCGCGCAGCGGTGGCCCCATCGGCACCGCCACCATGTCCTCGGGCACGAACTCGTGCAGGCGCACGCCGGCGTCGTAGCCCTCGGCGACGATGTCGACCAGGCCATCGTTCTCGGTCAGCTCCACCCGCACGTCGGGGTGAGCGTGCAGGAAGCGCGCCAGTCGCGGCCCCAACTGGGTCGGTACCGCCGCGCGGGTGGCGTTGATGCGCAGCAGGCCGGCCGGGGCGGCACGGAACTGGTTCATCTCTTCCAGCGCGTCATGCACCTGGCCCAGCGCCGGCTGCAGGCGCTCCAGCAGGCGCTGCCCGGCCTCAGTCAGGGCCACGCTGCGCGTGGTGCGATGGAACAGGCCCACCCCCAACCGTTCTTCCAGCGCGCGGATCGCATAGCTCACTGCCGAGGTCGACAGCGCCAGCTCGGCACCGGCGCGGCGGAAGCTGCGGTGGCGGGCAACCGCCGCGAACGCGGCCAGGTGGGTGAGGTTGTCAGTGGCCATGATTGTGCAGTTCCACTTGATGAATCATGCCGATATCCACGCTTCTTGCCATTGCGAACGCGGCGTATTGTAAAGCGCCTTTCGATAAACCCTGCCAAGGATTCCCCATGTCCCTCGCCCGTGGTTACGCCGCCCATTCCCATACCGCTCCGCTGGTCCCCTATGAGTTCGAACGCCGTGCGGTCGGTCCCGACGACGTGCGCATCGAGATCCTCTACAGCGGCATCTGCCACTCCGACCTGCACCAGGCCCGCGATGATTGGGGTGGCTCGATCTACCCGATGGTGCCGGGCCACGAGATCATCGGCCGCGTCACCGAGGTCGGCAGCAACGTCACCCGCTTCAAGGTCGGCGACCACGCCGGCGTGGGTTGCATGGTCGACTCCTGCCGCCACTGCGACGCCTGCCAGCACGACCTGGAGCAGTACTGCGCCGAGGGCGCGACCTGGACCTACAACGGCCGTGAACGCGAAAGCGGCGCACCGACCTACGGCGGCTATTCCGACCACGTGGTGGTCGAGCAGCGCTTCGTGGTGAAGGTGTCCGACACCCTCGACCTGAAGGCGGCCGCACCGCTGCTGTGCGCCGGCATCACCACGTGGTCGCCGCTGCGCCATTGGAAGGTCGGCCCGGGCCAGAAGGTCGGCGTGATCGGCCTCGGCGGCCTCGGCCACATGGGCGTGAAGTTCGCCAAGGCGCTCGGTGCGCACGTGGTGATGATCACCACCACCCCGGAAAAGGGCGCCGATGCCAAGCGCCTGGGCGCCGATGAGGTGCTGGTCTCGCGCGATGCGGCGCAGATGAAGGCGCACGCCGGCAGCTTCGACTTCCTGCTCAATACCATCCCGGTCAGCCATGACACCAATCCGTACATGGGCCTGCTCAAGCGCGAAGCCACCATGTGCCTGGTCGGCGTGCTGACCGAACTGGACCCGCCGTTGACCGGTGGCAGCGTGATCTTCGGCCGCAAGCACCTGACCGGCTCGGCGATCGGCGGCATGGCCGAAACCCAGGAAATGATGGACTTCTGTGCCGAGCACGGCATCGTCAGCGATGTGGAGATGATCGACATCAGGAACGTCAACGAAGCCTGGGAGCGCATGGCGAAGAACGATGTGCGCTACCGCTTCGTGATCGACATGGCGACGTTGAAGAACGCGGCCTGAGCCAAGACGGATCTGGAAATGAAAAACCCCGGCAATGCCGGGGTTTTTCTTTTGGGTAGTGCCGGCCGCTGGCCGGCAACCCCGCATGACGGTCAGTACGCGAACTCGCGGAACACCGGATCGACGTCACCATGCCAGCGGCCATGGAACAGCGCCAGCTTGCGCTCGGCCGGGGTCAGGCCGGATTCGACGATCTCCTGCAGCACGTCCAGGAACTTGCTCTCGTCCTGGCCATCGGCATTACGTGCGGCGCGACGCTTGAGGCCTTCCACCGAGATCTTGACCGCCTCGCCGGCGAGGTCACGCACGGTGCCATTGCGGAACGGCAGGTTCATCGCATGCTTCGGCACGCCGTCACGCAGCGCATGGCGCTCGGCCAGGGTGAAGTCACGCACCAGGTCCCAGGCGGCATCCAGTGCGGTGTCGTCATACAACAGGCCCACCCAGAATGCCGGCAGCGCACACAGGCGGCTCCACGGGCCACCATCGGCACCACGCATTTCCAGGTACTTCTTAAGGCGCACTTCCGGGAACGCGGTGGTCATGTGGTCCGACCAGTCGCGCAGCGTCGGCAGCGCACCCGGCAGCACCGGCAGCCTGGCCTGCATGAAATCGCGGAAGCTCTGCCCGCTGGCGTCGTGGTAGATGCCATCGCGGTAGGAGAAATACATCGGCACGTCGAGCAGGTAGTCGACATAGCGCTCGTAACCAAAACCATCCTCGAACACGAAGTCGAGCATGCCGGTGCGGTCGGCGTCGGTGTCGGTCCAGATGTGCGAGCGGTAGCTCAGGTAGCCGTTCGGCTTGCCTTCGGTGAACGGCGAATCGGCGAACAGCGCGGTGGCGATCGGCTGCAGCGCCAGCGACACGCGGAACTTCTTCACCATGTCCGCTTCGGTGGCGTAGTCCAGGTTCACCTGCACCGTGCAGGTGCGGGTCATCATGTCCAGGCCCAGCGAACCGACCTTGGGCATGTACGAGCGCATGATCTTGTAGCGCCCCTTGGGCATCCACGGCATTTCATCGCGCTTCCACTTCGGCTGGAAGCCCATGCCGAGGAAACCCAGCTGCAGTTCGCCGGCCACCTGCGCCACTTCATTGAGGTGGGTGCCGGTCTCCACGCAAGTCCGGTGGATGGTTTCCAGCGCCGCACCGGACAGTTCCAGCTGGCCGGCCGGTTCCAGCGTCACCGAGGCGCCATCGCGCAGCAGGGCAATCGTGCTGCCGTTCTCCTGCACGGGCTCCCAGCCGAAGCGGACCAGGCCGTTGAGCAGCGCTTCGATGCCGCGCTCGCCCTCGAAGGTCGGCGGGCGCAGGTCATCCAGGCGGAACCCGAACTTCTCGTGCTCGGTGCCGATGCGCCACTGCGCGCGGGGCTTCTCGCCGGAGGCGATCACCTCCACCAGCTGCGAGCGGTCGGTAATGGGGGTATCGGCGACGTGGCTGGGGCTCGACAAGGGAGAGGCTCGCTGGACGGTGGCGGGGGATGTGGGGCTCGCGGCCTTCCATCGCAAGGGCGCACTATAGCGTGGCACCCCGTCGCGTCATGCGACGGTGACGGGTTTCAGCATCCTACCGACGCCCTCTTGACCCTCGTACACTCAACGTCATGAGCCGCCATTCACGACACCCCGAACTGCACCGCTCCGAACGCGTCGGCTGGCTACGCGCCGCCGTGCTGGGCGCCAACGATGGCATCGTCTCGGTGGCCGGGCTGGTGGTTGGCGTGGCGGCCAGCGGCGCCTCGGCTGCAACCATTCTGGCCACCGGCGTGGCCGGCACCGTAGCCGGCGCGATGTCCATGGCTGCCGGCGAGTATGTGTCGGTGCAGACCCAGGCCGACACCGAAGCAGCCGACCTGGCGATGGAGAAGCGCGAACTGCGCGACAACCCGCACAGCGAGCTGGAAGAGCTGGCCGCGATCTACCGCCACCGTGGCCTGGAACCTGCATTGGCCCGGCAGGTAGCCGAACAGCTCACCGCCCACGATGCGCTGGGCGCGCATGCGCGCGACGAACTGGGCATCACCGATACCCTGCGCGCCCGCCCGCTGCAGGCAGCGCTGGCCTCGGCCGGTGCGTTCACCTGCGGTGCGGCGCTGCCAGTGCTGGCCGCCCTGCTGGCGCCGGTCGACAAGGTCGCACTGATGACCACGGCCAGTACCCTGCTCGGCCTGTGCCTGACCGGCGCGGTGGCAGCCCAGGCCGGCGGCGCCCCGCCGGTACGCGGCGCAATGCGTGTGATGTTCTGGGGTGCACTGGCAATGGCCGCCGCTGCAGGCGTCGGTCGCCTGTTCGGCGCCCAGGTGACATGACCGGCATGCTGCCGCCAGTTACCGCACTGCTGGCCGAGATGGCCAGTCTGGCCGGCTGCGCACGCGCCGAAGGTTATGCGTGCATCACCGCTCGGCGCGAACATGGCGCCAGCTCGGTGGAGATTCCGCAACCCCAGTTCGCGATCCTGCTGGAAGGCCGCAAGCAGGTGCGTACCGCGCACCAGTCGCTGGAGTTCATCCCCGGCGACATCCTGCTGCTGACCCAGCGATGCCGCATCGATGTAGTCAACACCCCCGACCCACGCAGTGGCCGCTACCTCAGCGCCATCGTGCCGCTGTGTGCCGAAGTGCTGGCGGCCGCACGCACGCTGTGGAGCGGGGAGCTTCCCGCCGCTGGTCAGGCGATGGCGCGACTGCCGTTGATCGATCATGGCGCGGTGCTGCGCCAGTGGCGGCAATCGCTGCAGGACGGCCGTTACAGCGAAGCGCGGCTGGCCCTGGCCTCGTTGGTACTGACCCTGTGCCGGCAGGGCCACGGCAACCTGCTGCTGCCGCAGGCGCCGAGCCTGGGCGAACAGATCCGCGACCGCATCGCCGCCGAACCGGCACGCGATTGGCAGTCGCGCGATGTGGAAGAACAGTTCGCGCTGAGCGGCGCGACCCTGCGCCGCCGGCTCGCCGCCGAGGACACCAGCCTGCGCCAGCTGCTCACCGAGGCACGGCTGGCGCATGGCATGCAGCTGCTCTACACCACGGACCTGCCGTTGAAGACCGTGGCCGCACGCGCGGGCTACCGGTCTGTGCCGAGTTTCAGCAAGCGCTTCGCCGAGCAGTACGGACTGGCTCCCACAGACATTTGAGGGGGTTCGGCAGGGCTTGCAGCCCTGCACCTGCAGAGGCAACGGCAACAGCGAAAGCAACAGCAACAGCGGCTATCCGTGGGATGGCGGGGCGGTGTGGGTGGGCAGGACACGCCGTAAACCCGTCCCTGGGGGCTCGATGGCGCCATCCATGGC
>NZ_JAPTFO010000082.1:0-16243 GCF_030985515.1 Stenotrophomonas sp. Sm10 | reverse complement strand
ATCCGCAGATATCATGTTGACGGTCCCTCCACCCTGGCTCCTACATACCGCGTAGGAGCCGGGAGGAACATACAAGCCATGCTCGGCTGCATTTCGCGAAGAGCAGTCGAGCATGGCTCGACTCTACAAAGAGCAAACAGCAGCCGAGCGTGGGCTCGGCTCTACGAAAAGCGCTCGGCGGGCGCGTCGTTACAACTGGATCCAGGTGGCCTTGATCTCGCTGTACTTGTCGAACGCATGCAGCGATTTGTCCCGGCCGTTGCCGGACTGCTTGTAGCCACCGAACGGGGCGGTCATGTCACCACCGTCCCAGCCGTTCACCCAGACGCTGCCGGCGCGCAGCTGGCGTGCGACACGATGGGCGCGGCCCAGGTCACGCGTCCACAGGCCCGCCGCCAATCCATAGCGGCTGTCATTGGCCACGCGCACCGCTTCGGCCTCGTCGTCGAAACCAAGCACGGCCAGCACTGGCCCGAACACTTCCTCGCGTGCCAACGCGTGGTCCGGACGCACCTGGTCGAACACCGTGGGCTGCACGTAGCAGCCGCCGGACTCCACCTCGGCCCGATGGCCCCCCATCAGCAGACGAGCGCCCTCGCCTTCGGCACGGGCGATATCGGCCAGCACCTTGTCCACGTGCCCGGCGTCGACCAGCGCACCCATCGGTGCATCGGCCTCCAGTGGATGGCGGGGCTGCATGTGCTGGCCATAGGCAATCACCTGGTGCACGAAGTCCTCACGGATCGAGCGCTGCACCAGCAGCCGCGAGCCGGCGGTGCAGACTTCGCCCTGGTTGAAGAAGATGCCCTGCGCCACGGCCTTGGCCGCTGCGTCCAGGTCCGGCGCGTCGGCGAACACCAGGTGGGGGCTCTTGCCACCGCATTCCAGCCAGACCCGCTTGAGGTTGGACCGTCCTGCATACTCCAGCAGCTTCGCACCGGTGGCGGTGGAACCGGTGAAGGCCAGCACGTCCACATCCATGTGCAGCGCCAAGGGCTCGCCCACGCGCGCACCATGGCCGGGCAGCACGTTCAGCACTCCGTCCGGCAGGCCCGCCTCGGCCGTCAGCGCCGCCAGCCGCAACGCCGACAGTGGCGAACGCTCGGACGGCTTGAGGACCACCGAATTGCCCATCGCCAGTGCCGGCGCGATCTTCCAGCAGGCCATCAGCAACGGGAAATTCCATGGCACGACCGCCGCCGCCACGCCGGCAGGCTCGCGCGTGACCAGCCCCAGCTCGTGTGGGCCGGTCGGCGCGATTTCCCCGTACAGCTTGTCCACCGCTTCGGCGGTCCAGGCCAGGCAGCGCACCACGCCGGGCAGGTCGATACGGCGTGCGTCGCGCACCGGCTTGCCCATATCCAGGGTTTCCAGCAGCGCCAGCTCATCGGCGTGCTTCTCCACCAGCGCGGCCAGCGCCAGCAACACGCGCTTGCGATGCGCCGGGCTGGCCTGCGACCAGTGGCCCGCATCGAAGGCACGCCGCGCCGCCAGCACTGCGCGCTCCACGTCCTGTGCATCGCAGTCGGCGACCGCCGCGAGCACACGGCCATCGATGGGGCTGATGCAGTCGAAGCGGGCGCCGCTGGCGGCGTCGGTGTAGCGGCCATCGATGAAGGCCTGGCCGGGCATCGAAAGCTGCTGCGACAACGCCTGCCAGTGGCTGCGGTGGGGAAAGTCGGCCATGTCGGGCTCCACGGAACAGTTTCCCCGGTTATACCGGCGCGACCGCGACTTCACCGTGACGTGGCTGCGCTACATTTCCCCCATCGGACCCGACGGAGCTGGCATGAAGCGTCCCGGAAGCGACCTGCACGACCTTGGTACCCAGCGCCCGGAATCACTGGAGGCGTACTGGATGCCGTTCACCTCCAACCGCCAGTACAAGGCGGCGCCGCGTGTGCTGGTGCGTGCCGAGGGCATGCACTACGAGGATGTCGACGGCCGCCAGATCCTCGACGGTACCGCCGGCCTGTGGTGCTGCAACGCCGGCCACGCGCGGCCGCGCATCGTCGAGGCCATCGTCGATCAGGCACGCACGCTGGATTACTCGCCCGCCTTCCAGATGGGCTCGCCGCCGGCATTCGCGCTGGCGCAGCGGTTGGCCGCATTGGCACCAACGCCCCTGAACCATGTGTTCTTCACAAGCTCCGGCTCGGAGGCGGTGGATACCGCGATGAAGATCGTGCTGGCCTACCACCGCCAGCGCGGCGAGGGCCAGCGCACGCGCTTCATCAGCCGCGAGAAGGCCTACCACGGCGTCGGCTTCGGCGGCATGGCACTAGGCGGCTTGCCCAACAACCGCAGGGCGTTCGGCCTGCAGCTGGGCGGCGTGGACTACCTGCGCCACACCCTGGACCTGCAGCGCAATGCATTCAGCAGGGGCCTGCCGCGCCAGGGCGCTGAACTGGCCGACGACCTGGAGCGGCTGATCGCGCTGCATGACGCCTCGACCATCGCGGCGGTCTTCGTCGAGCCCATCGCTGGGTCCGCCGGGGTCATCCTGCCGGCGCCGGGCTACCTGCAGCGCCTGCGCGAGCTGTGCGATCACCACGGCATCCTGCTGGTGTTCGATGAGGTCATCACCGGCTTCGGCAGGGTCGGCATGCCCTTCGCCGCACAGCGCTTCGGGGTCACCCCCGACCTGCTGACCTTCGCCAAGGCGGTCAGCAACGGCGCGGTGCCGCTGGGCGGCGTGCTGGCCAGCGATGCGGTGCACGCTACGCTGATGCAGGCGCCACCGCAGGCCATCGAGCTGTTCCACGGCTATACCTACTCTGGTCACCCGCTGGCCTGTGCGGCCGCGCTGGCCACTCTGGAGGTCTACGCCGAGGAGCGCCTGTTCGAGCGGGCCATCGAACTGGGCGAATACTGGCAGGAACGGCTGCATGCGCTGCAGGGCCTGCCCAACGTGATCGACATCCGCAACTTCGGGCTGGTCGGGGCGGTCGAGTTGGCGCCACGCCGGGACATGCCCGGCAGCCGCGGCTACGAGGCGTTCCGGCGCTGCTTCCACGATGGCCGGCTGCTGGTGCGCTGTACCGGTGACATCATCGCGCTGTCGCCCCCGCTGATCGTGGACAAGGCGCAGATCGACCAGATCACCGGCACGCTGGGCGAGATGATCCGGGCCACCGCCTGAGCCCTGGCCGGCGGCGGCGAGCGGGTACAATGGGCGGTTCCGCTCCTGCTCGCTGCCGTGCCCATGGATATCGTCGTCAAAGAAGAACTCAAGGCCTATATCGACCCGCTGACTGCGGACGAACATGACGCGCTGGAGCGCAGCATCCTGGCCGAGGGCTGTCGTGACGCGCTGGTCCTGTGGGGCAACGTACTGGTCGACGGCCACAACCGCTTCGGCATCTGCCAGAAGCATGGCCTGCCCTTCAACACAGTACAGAACACCCGCTTCCAGAGCATGGAAGACGTGCACCTGTGGATGATCGAGCAGCACCTGGGCCGTCGCAGCGTGTCCGACTTCCAGCGCGGCGTGCTGGCGCTGCGCAAGCGCGACATCCTGGCCGCCCGCAAGCAGGTCGAGCAGGCGCAGCTGCAGCGCGAGAGCGACGGCACCGCGGACATCACCGACGAAGGCGGCGAAGACAGCCCGCCGTGGGAGCCGGCCCCGAAGCTCAGCCGTGCTGAGCTGGCCCGCGAAGCCAAGCTGAGTACCAGCCAGGTCGGCATGATCGAGCGCATCCATGCCCAGGCTGCACCCGAAGTGGTGGAGGCGGTGAAGGCCGGCGTGATCTCGATCAGCGCCGCTGCGGCCGTGGCCGACCTGCCCGAAGAGGAGCAGCGCGCTGCCGCCGCCGGTGGCAAGGACGAGCTGAAGCAGGCCGCCAAGCGCGTGCGCGAGTCCAAGCGCAAGCCGCGCGCGCCGAAGCCGGAAGCAGCCGAGATGGATTTCGAGGAGGCAAATGAGGACGAGATCGCCAGCCGCGATGCCGAAGTGCTGTTGGCGCTGGAACAGCTGGGCGAGGATGCCCCGGCCCTGCGCCGCCGCGTGGTCGCGTTGACCCGCGAGAACGACACCCTGCGCGCGCAGCTGGCCGCGCTGCGCAAGCAGCTGGAAGCGCTTTAAAAAACGCGAACCTCTCATGTAGAGCCGAGCCCATGCTCGGCTGCGGTTTGCCGCGCGCAAGGCAGCCGAGCATGGGCTCGGCTCTACAGGCAGGCATCACCGGGCTGCGGTTAGACTCGTGCAATGACGCCTGCCCACGATCCGCGCCGCGCCCAGCTGCGGCGCCTGAAAGCCCTCGCACTGGGCCTGCTGCTGTTGATGCTGGTCGGTTTCGCGGTCAGCCACTGGCAGGGCGAACGCGGCATCTGGGCCTGGGTTTCGGCCTTCTGCGAAGCCGCAGCCGTGGGCGCGCTGGCCGACTGGTTCGCTGTGGTCGCGCTGTTCCGGCGGCCGATGGGCCTGCCGATCCCGCACACCGCGATCATCCCGCGCAGCAAGGAGCGCATCGGCGACAGCCTGGCGCTGTTCGTGCGCGACCAGTTCCTGGAGCCGGGTGTGCTGCTGGCCAAGCTGCAGGTGTTCGATCCGGCCAGCCGCCTCGGCAGCTGGCTGGCCGACCCGGCACGCTCGCGCATGCTGGCCGACATGGCCCGCGGCTGGGCGCTGCAGGCGCTGGATTTCTTCGACGAAACCGCCGTGCGCCGGCAGCTGCACGCCTTTGTGGTGCAGCAGCTGCGGCAGTGGAATGCCGCCGCCACCGCCGGTGAGCTGCTGGCCCTGCTGACCGCCGATGGGCGCCACCAGCGCGTGCTGGACGAGGGCCTGCAGCGCCTGGGACGCTGGCTGGAGCAGCCGGAAGTGAAGGAGCGCGCCTCGCAGCTGATCGTGCGTTACATCCAGCGCGAATGGCCGACGCTGTCGAGCACGGTGAACTGGGTCAAGCCGATCGACGAGATCGGCGACAGCCTGGCCGAACGCCTGGCCCGCGCGGTGCTGGAAGAGCTGCAGCAGGTGCTGGCCGAGCCGCAGCATCCGCTGCGCCAGGACTACGAGACCTGGTTGCAGAACTACGTGCAGCGCCTGCGCGAGGATCCGGCGCTGGCCGAGCGCATCGAGCAGCTCAAGCAGGAAATGATCGACCACCCGGCCCTGCAGGAGTACGTGCAGGGGCTGTGGGCGCGCATCCACGCCAGCCTGCGGGCGGACCTGCAGCGCGAGGATTCGGCGCTGGTCGGCCACCTGCAGCGCAGCCTGGGTTCGCTCGGTGCCAGCCTGCAGGCCGACCCGGCGCTGCGCGAGGCACTGAACCAGCATCTGATGGAAGGTGCGCAGCGCCTGACCGGGCGCCTGCGCGAGGGCGTCACCACGCATATCGCGCAGACCGTGAAGGGCTGGGACGAGCGGCACCTGGTCGAACAGCTGGAACTGAGCGTGGGCCGTGACCTGCAGTTCATCCGCTTCAACGGCACCCTGGTCGGCGGGCTGATCGGCCTGCTGCTGCACGCTGCGACGGTCCTTTTCCACTTCTGAAGCCTCCCTGCACGGGAGCGGGTGCCGTCACGCTTGATTAACGAAATGCGAATGCCTATCATTTGCTAATCGGTTGTACGCTTAGCCAAGCGGGGCGCGGAAGCACGCACCCACCCGCCCCTTCGCCCGTGTACATCCCCCGACTACCGGGTCGCCCGCACTGCGCGGGTGGCGCACCGTCGATGGGACTCGCTGGGCGACGTGCGCGGAGCGCGCGGTTGCTGCGTCTGCGCATTCCATCGCCTGTTTCGTCCTGCATGGAATCGCACCGATGGCAATGCCGCTCAACCTCCCTCGTCCCTCTCTGCTGGCCCTGGCCGTGACCGCACTGATGATCGCTCCGCTGGCACACGCCGACGGCACCGCTGAATCTTCCGCGCGCACGCTGGACACCGTGAAGGTGACCGCCGATGGCGAGATTCCGAACAGCTACACGGTGAAGAACGCGCGCAGCGCGACCAGGCTGGACCTGTCGTTGCGCGAGACGCCACAGTCGGTGACCGTGATCACCCGCCAGCGCCTGGACGACATGGGCCTGTTCTCGCTGTCGGACGTGATGGGCCAGGTGACCGGCGTCAGCGTGTCGGTCACCGACAGCGAGCGCATCAACTATGTTTCGCGCGGCTACACCATCGACAATTTCCAGATCGACGGCATGCTCAACACGTTCGGTGGCTCGGTCAAGACCAACACCGACAGCGTGATCTACGAGCGTATCGAGGTGATCCGTGGCGCCACCGGCCTGACCACCGGCGCCGGCGATCCCTCCGGCACCATCAGCATGATCCGCAAGCGCCCCACCGACACCTTCCAGATGGGCGCCAACCTCACCGTGGGACGCTGGGGCAACCGCCGCCTGGAAGCCGATCTCGGTGGTCCGGTTGCCTGGGACGGCCGCATCCGTGCGCGCGTGGTCGCGGCCAAGCAGCAGAGCGATTCATTCCGTGATGTCTATTCGCTCGACAAGGATGTGTTCTACGGCATCGTGCAGGCCGACCTGAGCGACAGCGCGCTGTTCGAAGTGGGCTACGAATACCAGTCGCCGCGTACCACCGGCGTGACCTGGGGCGTGGTGCCGTACTGGGGCGCCGATGGCACGCCAGCCAACCTGCCTCGCTCGACCAACCTGTCGGCCTCGTGGAGCGCCTGGCCGATCGTGGAGAAGACCAGCTTCGCGCGGCTGGAGCAGCAGCTCGGCAACGGCTGGTCGGTGAAGGGCAATATCAGCCACGCCGTGCGTGATACCGACGGCAGCGTCTGGTACGGCGCCGCCGGCAATCCGCGTGCCGATGGAACCGGCGTCACCGCCTACATCTCTCACTTCAACGAGCACAGCACGATGGACGTGTTCGACGTCAACGTCGGCGGCCCGTTCCAGCTGTTCGGTCGCGAGCACGAACTGGTGTTCGGCCTGGGCCAGTCGGTGCGCAAGGGCGAGTCGGAAGGCATGGACTTCGACTACGACGATGCCTATGCCGTGGTGCCGGACTGGCGCCACTGGACCGGCAATGTGCCGGTGCTGCCGGTGACCCGCCTGGGCAGGCTGTCTTCGCAGAATGAACTGCGCCAGCGCGCAGCCTACGTTGCCGCGCGGCTGCGCCTGGCCGACCCGCTGCTGGCGGTGGCAGGCGCGCGCTACGGCAGCTGGGAAACCCGCAGCTGGGCCTATGGCTACGATGCCAATGGCAACCGCAATCGCACCACCCGCACCGGCTACAGGCCGGACGACATGCTCACCCCGTATGCCGGCCTGGTCTTCGACTTCAATTCGATCTTCAGCGGCTATGTCAGCTACACCGACATCTTCAAGCCGCAGAACTACCGCGACCGCAATGGCAACTACCTGGAGCCGGTGGTCGGCAACATGTACGAAGCAGGCGTCAAGGCCGAGTTCTTCGGCGGCCTGCTCAATGCCTCGGCCGCCGTGTTCTAGGGCAAGCAGGACAACGTCGCCGAGATCGATGATTCGGTGCCGGTGAACTCGCTGCCCGACGGCAGCCAGGCCTACCGCTCCACCGGCAAGGGCAACAAGGTCAAGGGCTGGGAGATCGAAACCCAGGGCAGCATCGGCGAGCAGTGGAACGTCTCGACCGGTTTCGCCCACACCGTCATCCGCAACAAGGACGGCGTGCTGCAGCGGACCACCGCCCCGCAGGATACCTTCCGGCTCAACACCAGCTGGCGCCCTGGCGGTATCGACGGCCGCTTCTGGCTGGGTGGTGGCGTGACCTGGCAGAGCAGCATCTGGAACACCAGCACCAAACCCGACCGCAGCAAGGCCAGGATCACCCAGGACGCGTTCTACCTGGTCAACCTCGCCGGCGGCTACCGCTTCAACGAGAACTTCAGCGCCCAGCTGAACATCAACAACCTGCTTGACAAGAAGTATTTCAACAACGTCGGTTTCTACAACGGCGTGTACTGGGGCGAACCACGCAATGTCACCGTGACGCTGCGCTGGAAGCTCTGACCCTGATGGATGGCACCGGTTCTGCGACCGGTGCCAGGCCAGGGATGGCCTCCTCCGGCGCACTGCGGTGCGCCGGCCCTCTTCCACTGAAACCTGCAGGAACGCCGTGGACCGCTCGCCCGCAACCGCCAGCCCCCGCACCTTCTTCTCCAACCCGCGCTGGGGCGTGCTGTCACGTTCGTTGGCCGCGATCTTCGGCGGCTATGCGCTGGCCTCGGTGACCAGCGTGTTCTGCGCGGTGGCGCTGCCCGGCGCGCGCGGCCAGACCGTGCTGACCGGCATGCTGCTGGCGATCCTGGTCGCCGCCTGCGCGGCGTTGTGGGCGTTCGCCACCCGCAGCGCGCTGCGTGCGTGGGTCGGCATTCTCGCTCCCGCCCTGCTGATGGCTGCCATCGCGCGCATGCTGGGGGCCTGGGCATGAAGAACGGATTCCGCCAGTCGATGGCCTGGCTGCACACCTGGACCGGGCTGCTGGTCGGCTGGTTGCTGCTGCTGATCTTCATGGCCGGCACCGCCAGCTATTACCGCGAGGAAATCAGCCGCTGGATGCGCCCGGAGCTGCCGTCCAGCAACGTCAGCATCGACGTGGCCGCGCAGCGCGCGGTGGCCTACCTGCAGGCCAATGCGAGCCACGCCGAGAACTGGTTCGTCACCCTGCCGCAGCCGCGCAACCCGGCCATGCAGATGTTCTGGCGGCTGCCACCGGAACTGGCCGACCCCAGCCGTGGCCGCCGCGGTGGCTTCGGCGACGCCACGCTGGACCCGAACAGCGGCCAGGCACTGAAGGCGCGCGAGACCCGTGGAGGCGACTTCTTCTACCGCCTGCACTTCGACCTGCACTACATCCCGGTGTACTGGGCGCGCTACCTGGTCGGGTTCTGCGCGATGTTCATGCTGGTGGCGATCATCACCGGCGTGATCACCCACAAGAAGATCTTCAAGGACTTCTTCACCTTCCGCAAGGACAAGGGCCTGCGCTCCTGGCTCGACTTCCACAACGTCAGCGCGGTGATGGCGCTGCCGTACCACGCGATGATCACCTACACCGGCATCGTCACCCTGATGATCATGTACCTGCCGTGGGGAGTGAAGGTCGCCTACCCCCAGGACGAGGACAAATTCATCAGCGAGGCTTTCGGCGGCCTTCCGGAAGTGACCTCGCCCGCCGAGGGCCGCGCCACGCCGCTGCCGATCGCACAGTTGCTGGACAGCGCACGCGCGCATTGGCACGGCGTGGAGGTGGCCGGTTTCACCGTGTCCAATCCGGGGGCGGCCAATGCGGTGATCGACATCCGCCAGCGCGATGGCAAGCGCCTGTCCATCGACACCCCGGCCGTGCGTTACGACATGGTCAGCGGTGCTCTGCTTGAGGAAACGCCGCCATCGGGCGGTGCCACCGCCACCCGTGGTGTGCTGTACGGCCTGCACCTGGCGCGTTTTGCGGACTGGGGCCTGCGTGCACTGTTCTTCCTGTCCGGTCTGGTGGGCTGCCTGATGGTCGCCAGCGGCGTGGTGCTGTGGGCGGTGAAGGAACGACCGAAGCATGCCAAGAGTGGACGCACCGGCTTCGGCCTTCGCCTGGTCGATGCGCTCAACATCGGCACCGTGGCTGGCCTGCCGATCGCCTTCGCGGCGTACTTCTGGGGCAACCGCCTGCTGCCGCTGGACATCGCCGAGCGCGCGAGTGCGGAGGCCAACGTATTCTTCTACGCTTGGGCCGGCGCGCTGCTGGCCGCCTTCATCTGGCCGAAGCGAATGATGTGGGCGTGGCAGCTCTACCTGGGCGCGGCCGCGTTCGCACTGGTGCCGGTGGTCAATGCGTTGACCACGCATGCGCACCTGGGCAACACCCTGCGCAACGGCGACTGGGTACTGGCCGGCGTCGATCTTTCGATGATCGTCTTCGGCGCAATGCTGGCGATGTGCGGCTGGCGCATGCAGCGCTGGACGCCACCGCTGAGCGCGGCCGAGAAGAAGAAGCGTGCGGCGACGGCGGCGCCAGTGGCTGTGGTCGAAACCGCCGAAGCGGAGGCCAGTGCATGATGCTGCTGGCGTTGACCCTGTCGTTCTCCGCGTTCACCGCGCTGTCGCTGGCGATGGAAAGACACCAGTACGACCTGCACGGCAAGGCTGCGGCCAGCCCGGCACGGCGCACGCAGTGGCGGGTGCTGGGCTGGGCCCTGCTGACGGTGGCGTTCGCGTTGTGCGTGGCCGATCACGGCTGGGCGATGGGCCCGGTGCTGTGGCTGGGCGCAATGACCATGTGCGGCGTGGCACTCTCGTTCGGGCTGTATCCGTACCGGCCGAAGTGGATCGCACCGCTGGCGATCACGCTGCCGGCGCTGGGGCTGGTGGTGGCGTTGCTGTAACCGCCATCCACGCATGGCGTGGATCTACTGAACAACCATCCAGGCATGGCGTGGATCCACCGGCCAGACAGGGGTAGTACCGGCCGCTGGCCGGCACCTCATGAACCCTTTGCGGATCTGACACCGTTGCCGGCCAGCGGCTGGCACTACCGGGCTTACCCCAGCCGCTTCAGTTCCCATGCGCGGTGGATGCGCGCGTTGCGCTCGAAATCCGGACCGATGGTGCGTGCGGTGATCTCGCGGCACTGGGCGAATTCGGCGATGGCGTTCTCTTCCAGCTTGAAGCGGCGGAAGTTGTTGGAGAAGTACAGCACGCCACCCGGTGCCAGCCGGGCCACCGCCGCCCGCAGCAGCTTCACCTGTTCGCGCTGCACGTCGAAATCATCGGCGCGGGCGGAGTTGGAGAAAGTCGGTGGATCACAGAAGATCACGTCGTACTGGCCGCGGTCGCCTTCCAGCCAGGCCATCGCGTCGGCCTGGACCAGCAGGTGCTGGTTGCCGCCCTGCCCGTTCAGCGCAAGGTTGTCGTAGCACCACTGCAGGTAGGTGGCCGACAGGTCGACGCTGGTGGTGCTGGCGGCACCGGCCACGGCGGCCTGCACGCTGGCCACGCCGGTGTAGCAGAACAGGTTCAGGAAACGCTTGCCACGCACCTGCTCGGCCATCATCCGGCGCAGCGGGCGATGGTCAAGGAACAGGCCGGTGTCCAGGTAGTCGAACAGGTTCACCTGCAGCAGTGCATGGTTCTCGCGCACCACGATGAACTCGTCACGCTGCTCGAAGCGGCCGTACTTGCTGCCGCCCTTGCCGCGCTCGCGCGACTTCATCGACACCTGCTCCGGCGGCACGCCGAATACTTCGCGCGCGGCGGCCAGCAGCTCGTTGCGGCGGCGGCGCACGTCGTTCTCGGGAATCGCCGCCGGTGCCGCGTACTCCTGCACATGCAGGAAGGTGCGGCGCTTGCCCCCGTCTTCCTCGTAGACATCAATGGCCGCCGCGTACTCCGGCAGGTCGGCGTCGTAGGCGCGGAAGCAGGTGATGTCCTCGCGGGCACGCCAGCTCTTGAACTTCTTCAGGTTCTTGCGCAGCCGGTTGGCCACCATCTGCGCGCCTTCGCTCAGCTCGCGCGGCTGTGCCGGATCACGACCCGGCACGGCAATCGGATCGCAGACGATCAGCGCGCATTCCAGCGCACCGTTGAACATCTGGTACTTCTTGCTGGCGCGCAGGCCAGTGGCGAAGGCCAGCTCGTCATTGCCGCACAGCAGGCTGGCACGCCACTGCGGCACGGCCTTCTGCAGGGCATTGCCCAACGCGCGGTACAGCGCCGGATCGGCAGCCAGGCGTTCGTCGTACGGCGGGTTACAGACCACCGCTCCGATCTCCTGTTCGGGCGCGGCCAGGTCGGCGACATCGGCGCGGGTGAAGCGGATCGCGTGGGCGACGCCGGCAACCTCTGCATTCTCGCGGGCGGCCTGGATCGCGGCCGGGTCGATATCGCTGCCATGGATGACCGGCTTCAGCGCGGCCAGGCCGGCCGCTTCGCGCTCGCGTGCTTCGCTCTGGATGGACTTCCAGGCCGCCTTGTCGAAGCCCAGCCAACGGCTCGGCGGCAGGCTGCCATGCCGCATCAGGCCAGGGGCGACGTCGGCGGCCATCAGTGCACCTTCGATCAGCAGCGTGCCGCTGCCACACATCGGGTCCAGCAGGCCGCCTCCGGCGGTGTGCAGGCGCGGCCACTGCGCGCGCAGCAGCAGCGCGGCGGCCAGGTTTTCCTTCAGCGGCGCCTCGTGGGCGGCACCGCGCCAGCCACGGCGATGCAGCGGGCCACCGCCGAGGTCGATCGACAGCGAAGCACGGCCCTTGCGCAGCGACAGGTTGACGCGCACATCGGGCAGGTCGGTGTTGACCGAGGGGCGCTCCAGGCCTTCATCACGCATCCGGTCGACGATGGCGTCCTTGATCCGCTGCGCGGCAAAGCGCGCATGGGTGATCTTGTCACCGGACACGTGTGCGTCCACCGCCAGGGTCATCTCCGGCGTGATGTGCTCGTGCCACGGCAGCGCACGCACGCCGTCATACAGGGCCTGCTCGTCCGGGCAGTCGAATTCGTCGATCGGCCACAGCACGCGGCTGGCCAGGCGCGACCACATCACGATCCGCAGCGCCTGCGCCAGTTCGCCCTCGGCGTTGACGCCGGCAATGGTGGCGGTGGCCTTGGCAAGGCCCAGGGCCGACAGTTCATCGGCAAGCAGGTATTCCAGGCCCTTGGCGCAGGAGACGAAGAATTTCACGGGGTCGGTTCGCAGGTGGTCGGGCGCGGCACAGGGGCCGGGCCGGTCGGAAAGGAGGGCCGTAGGCACGGCCGGCAGGCCCGCGCCGGGGGCGGCGGGGCTGCCATTGTAGTCAATGCGGGCGGGCGCGCCGTGCGCCCCGGCTTCACAGTTGCCGCAGCAGGCGCTCGAAGGCCTGCGCAGAGGCCTCCACGTGGCGCTCCAGGCGGTGGCCATCGTCAACCAGCAGCAACTGCGCCGAACGCGCCTGCGCCCAGGCAATCACGCCGGCAGCCGGTACCACGTCGTCATGCCAGGCCTGCACCACCGTGGTCGGCACCACAGCGGCGTCCAGCGCCGGCATCGGGCCCATGGTGGTCGGCGGCACCATCAGGAACAGGCCGGCTACCGGCACCTGCAGCGAGGCGATGGCGGAAATGTAGGCGCCCAGGCTGGAGCCGGCCAGTACCACCGGCCCCTGTCGGGCAGCGATGGCGGCGCGTTCAACCAGACGGCGCAGGCGGGTCGGCACGTCGCCCACCCGGCTGACCTCGCTCATCGCGTCCAGATCGGTGTAGTCGGGGCGCTCGTGGGTCCAGCCCAGGCGTTGGGCCACCTCGGCCAGCGCGGTGACCTTGGTCGCCTCCGGGCCGCTTTCGAAGCCATGGGAGAGGATGCAGTGGCCGCGACTCATGCGCGTGCTCCGTGGGCGCGGGCCAACCAGGAAAGAGAAGGCAGGTTCATGCCGCAATGCTAGCATCGCCGGATGCCCAACCCGCTCCTGCCCGGCCTGCAGCTGCAGCCCCTGCCCTACCACGACCGACTGCCGCTGCGCGATCCGGCCACGCTGGAGATGGTGGTGATCCACTGCACCGAGCTGCCCGATCTGGCGACGGCCCGCGAGTACGGTGAGCGCGTGCTGTATGACAGCGGTGCCGGCAACAGCGGGCACTTCTACATCGACCGCGATGGCAGCGTGGTGCAGTACGTTGCGCCCGAACGCGTGGCCCACCACGTGCGCGGCATGAACGCGCATACGCTGGGCATCGAGCTGGTCAATACCGGGCGCTACCCGCACTGGTTCGACAGCCGTCACCAGGCGATGGACGAGGCCTACACCGAGGCGCAACTGAAAGCGCTGGAGCGGCTGCTGCAGGCGCTGGTGGTGCGCTATCCGTCGCTGCAGCGGATTGCCGGGCATGACCAGCTGGACCTGGAGCAGGTGCCGGCCAGCGATGATCCGACGCTGAGGGTGGCACGCAAACGCGACCCGGGCCCGTTGTTCCCTTGGGCGCGGGTGCTGGCGAAGGTGCCGCTGCAGCCGGTTGGGTAAGCGGCAGGGCTGCGCCCTGCACCTGCGGTAGTGCCGGCCGCTGGCCGGCAACAGCAGGCTATCCGTGGGATGGCAGGGTGGGCCCGGTTGCGGGGGACGCCGTAAATCCCCAGGCCGGCCCAGCCGCTGGCGGCTGTGCGTTCGGGCGCTCGCGAAGCAGTGCTTCGCAAGCAAAGCGCCCTCACCCCTGGGGGCTTGGCCGCGGCATCCATGCCGCGGACACCCGCAACCGGACCCACCCCGCCTTCGACAGATTTCTGCCGCTGTTGGTGGGTGCCGACCGTTGGTCGGCACGGAGTCGGATCGATCGGAGGGTGCCTTTGTAGAGTCGAGCCGCGCTCCATGACCTGCGGGCGCCGATGATTTGAAGGCATCGCCATGCGCGTGGAGCCGGCCGCTCGGCTCTGGAGAGGCTCCGCGCTCGACTGCTTTCTGCTCGGATCGCTCAGGCGCCGGTCGCCACCGGGCGGCTGCTGTCGCTCACCCAGCCGCTCCAGGAGTCGGCATAGATGCGCGCGCCGCTCAGTCCTGCGCTTTCCATCGCTAGCAGCAGGTGGCATGCGGTCACGCCGGAGCCGCACATCAGCACCACCTGCTGCGGATCGCGGTTGCCGATCACGCCCTGCAATTCGGCGCGCAGTTCCTGTGCATCGCGCAGGCGGCCGTCGGCGACGTTCAACGCAAACGGGCGGTTGACCGCGCCGGGTACGTGGCCAGCGACCGGGTCCAGCGGCTCCACTTCGCCTCGGAAGCGTTCACCTGCGCGTGCGTCGACCAACCAGCCCGGTGCATGTTTCAGGCGCGCGGTGATTTCGTCGGCGCTGGCGACCTGGGTGGTGTCGAAGCGGCCCGGGTAGGCAGGCAGCGCTGTCACTTCAGCCTGGCCGCTTTCCAACGCGTTACCGGCGGCCTGCCAGGCAGCGATGCCGCCGTCGAGCACAGCCACCTTGGTGTGCCCGATCAGGCGCAGCAGCCACCACAGGCGCGAGGCGGCCATGCTGCCGTCGCTGCCATCGTAGACCACCACCTGGGTGTCGAGGCCGATGCCCCACTGCCCCAGTTTCGCGGCAAAGGCATCGCTGTCGGGCAATGGATGGCGACCATGGCCGACGCGGCTGAGATCGGACAGATCACGGTTGAGATCGGCATGCACCGCAGTCGGTATGTGTCCTGCCAGGTACTGGCCGCCCGCAGCCTGCGGGTCCGCCAGCGAAGCACGCGCATCGACCACGCGCACGGCGGTACTGGCGGTACTGGCGGTGGCACGGGCGTCGACCACGCGTACGCCTTCGCCCAACGCGGCAGCCAGGGTGTCGACATCGACCAGGGTGGTCCACGGCTGCTTGATCGGGTTCATTGCACTTGCTCCAGGCGGCGACGCAGGTTGTAGAGGATGGCCGCGGTCGCCCCCCAGATGCGCTGGCCGGGCCAGCCATACTCAAGGACGTGGCGGATGCGGCCGCGATGATTGATTTCGACCTGGCGCAGGCTGTCAGGGGCCATCAGGTAGTCCAGCGGCACCTCGAACACTTCGGCCACTTCACTGGGCTGCGGCACCGGCACGAACTCCGGATCGACCACCGCCACCACCGGCGTGACCCGGTAGCCGGTGATCGTCACGAAGGGGTCGAGATAGCCAAGTGGCTGCACCTGGCCGGGCGCCAATGCGATTTCTTCCTGGCTCTCGCGCAGGGCGGCCGCCAGCGCGTCGCGGTCATCGGGTTCGGTGCGGCCACCGGGGAACCCGACCTGGCCGCCATGTGTACGCAGGGTTTCGGTGCGACGGGTGAGGATGACCTGCGCGCCGTTGGCGCGCGGCACGATGCCGGCCAGCACCGCCGCCTCCACAGGCGGCCCCGGTGGCAGCAGGTCGATCAGCTCGCTGCGGTTCCAGCCGTCGCCGGCCGGCGGTTCGGCCAAAGGATGCAACGCGCGCACCAAGCGCTCGAGGTCGGCCAGCGATCCGCGTAGCGATTGCTGCAATTGTGCACGCAACGGTTGCACGCGGTGCAGGATGCGGCTGCGTTCCTCGTTGTTCATTGACGACCACCGCGCGATTTCTTCGAGATGCCGCCCGCAGCCGGTGCATTGCCGGTGCGGATCCAGCGTGCACACTCCGATGCAGGGACTTGCGACAACACGCGCCGTTTCTTCCATTGTTTGCACCCGCCAACAGTAGCGCGATCGGGCTGAATTTGCGCGGGTGGCCCGGCCCAACGGAAGAGTCGACTGTCAGTCGACGCTCGCGCGCAGCGCAGGCGTTTCACCGCCAGGGGCTGCACAAACAGAAACGCGCCCGGGGGG
>NZ_JAPTFO010000081.1:0-16245 GCF_030985515.1 Stenotrophomonas sp. Sm10 | reverse complement strand
CCCCCCCCCCCCCCCCCACTTTTGTACGCCCCACGCGGCTCAGGGGCGTTGCAACCGGAGCGCCGCGAACGGGCGCCCCGGCTTCTTTCACGGCTCGCGTGGCGGCAGGTCCAGTGCACCTGCACCCGGGCCTGCCCCCAGCTCGGCCCCGGTGGCCGGCCGCGCTTCCGGGTCGGAGAGCGTGCGCAGGGTCATGGCCTGCACCGCCGCTTGTTCGCGCGGGTCCAGGTCCACCGTGCCGCCGCCGTCGCCACCATCCACAGCGGCCTGTGCGTCGCGGTCGCTGACCCGCTCCCAGAGCTCGCCGCTGTTCCAGCTGCCCTGCAGATCGTCGGCGCCGTCACCCTGCGACATGTCCATGTACAGGTCGGTGAACGCCGGATCCCCCGGCAGCTTGCCCGGTGGGAAGTTGGGCTGGATGCTGTGCAGCGCTTTCTCGAACGACTTCATGTGCGCGATCTCGCGGGTCATCAGGAAGCGCAGCGCATCCTTGATGCCCGGGTCGTCGGTAACGTTGATCAGGCGCTCATACACCAGCTTGGCGCGCGCTTCGGCCGCGATGTTCGAGCGCAGGTCGGCGGTGGGGTCGCCGATCGAGTCGATGTAGGCGGCTGTCCACGGCACCCCGCTGGAATTGACCAGCGCGGGGCCGCCGCCGTACAGGATCTGTTCGGTGTGGCTGGTGCTGTTCTGGCCCAGCAGCCGCATGTCCTCGGCCTCGGCAAGCCCTTCGGACTGGATCGCCTTGGGCCCGCGGTTGAGCATGGCGATGATGGTGCCGATGATCTCCAGATGACTGATCTCCTCGGTGGCGATGTCCATCAACAGGTCCTTGCGCCCGGGATCGCATTCGCCAAGTCCCTGGGTGAAGTAGCGCATCGCGGCGGCCAACTCGCCCTGTGGGCCGCCGAACTGTTCAAGCATGAGGCTGGCGAGCTGCGGGTTGGATTCGCGGACGCGCACGGTATACATCAGTTTCTTGTGATGAAAGAACATGAGGGCTTCTCCGGTGGCTGGTGTGGGCTGGCTTAGGGGTCAACGCTTGGCCTGGGCGCCGGGCGTTTCGTCACGGTTGAGGAACGCTCCGACCAGGCCGTCCTGGTGGTCCTCCAGCCAGCGCGCCATGGCAACCTCTTCCTGCAGGATCTGGCCGCACACCGCCGCAATGTCGGGCGCGCCGGCGCGCTCGGCAGCGATCACCAGCGCCCTGTACGTGGCGATCTCGGTGTTCTCGAAGCCAAATGAAAGGCCCACGCTCTTGACCACCTCGTCCTCCATCAGCGTGTTGCCGGCGGCGTGGATGGCGGCGGTCATGCTCGCGAACAATCCCTTCGCGGTGGGCACGCTTCCTCCCAGCGCCTCAATGCACTGCCGCAGTGAGGCAGCCTGCCCCTGCGTCTCCTGGACGTGCTGGCTGATGCGTGCGGCAAGCTGGGGATAGTTCTCGATCCGCGAAGCCATGGCCTTCATCATGGTCTCCGCTTCCTGTTCCATGGCGTAGGCGTCCTGCAGCCACTTCAGCAGGCGCTCGCTTCGGGCGGTGTTCTGGTCTGCCATCTCGATCTCCGGTGCGGGGCGACATGCCTCCGGAGACCATCGTGGAGCGAGCGCAATCACCGCGTTGTCGGGCGATGTGAGCCGCCGCAGGTTGGCGTTGCACGCGGCGCTGATGCAGCGATAACATCCGCACCCCGGGCTGGACCCGGGGCGCCCTCAGGTCGCCAGGGCGCTCGATGCGACCGCGCCCGCCCTGGGGCCCCGGGGGCGGGTGTTCGAAGCGCCCCCGCCGTCCGCCGCCATCACGGCCTGCATCACGCGGTGTTGAGCGCGGTGCCCACCCCCGTCCACGCCCACGACATAGACAAAACGGCCATCAAATTTGGCCTGTGCGCCTTCAAGGGCATCGTCGGCCTGCAATGCCCGCTTCAGCGACTTCATCCATGTCCGTTCAGGCGTACGGTCCAGTTCCACGACAATGGCGGCGCCGCCACAATCGAGCGGCATGCACTCGATACGCAGCACGCCTGGAGAGGCCGCTTCGTTTCCGGATAGAGGCATGACAGAAACTCCGATACAGGGGTCGGCGGCAGTATCCACAGCGCATGCCAAGAAGCCGTCAACGAGATCCATAAGGCCTTCCACGCCTCCTCCACGAGGTTGGCACGCGCGCAAGGCTTCGCGCCGGACTGACAATGCGCACGCAGGATCTTGATGCAGCACAGCAGAAACTCGTGTTCCCAGGACAACACAGGCATGTACGCATGCAATCCGCAATGAGCCAGCGCAGATGCAACCTGCTGCTGGTGGAAGACCAACTCGATCTGGCCACACTCATGGAGCACGCCCTTGAGGACGTCGGTGATCAGGTGACGCATGCCTACAGCGTGTTCGACGCTCTCGGGCTGCTGGACACCCAGCGATTCGACGGCGCCGTGCTCGATGTCGAACTTCGCGACGGTGTGGTCTTTCCCGTCGCTGATCGCCTGGCAGAACTCGGCATCCCCTACCTGTTCGTCTCTGCGGTCTACGACCAGCTGGTGCCGCAGCGCCACCGGCGCGCAGCCTTCGTTGCCAAACCGTTCCATGTGAGTCAATTGCAGGACACGGTTCGGCGCGTGCTGGGCGATACCTGCGCGCAGCCGCCCCCGCATTGAATCCATGCAACCGTCACCCCAGGTGCGGGGCTACCACCAGGCCCAGCTGGCGCAGCGCGCCACCACGGGAGAGGCCATCCCAGTTGCCGTGCGCGACGCTGCGGATCTCGGAGGCCTCAACCCACAGCAACCGCATCGACCAATAGGGAAAGAACCTGCCGGAAACCCTGCCGCGGCCCAGTTCGATCAGCTCGCGATGGCTGCGGGCACTGAGAATGCGGCTGTACACCACGTTGATGCTGTCTTTCGGCCCCTCGATGTACTGCAGGAAGCGGAGCCCGTCATAAAGAAGCACACCCGTAACGCCGGCTTCAAGGTTGAAGCGGGCGGCGGCCCTGGCGAGGTCATCCACATGGTCCATGGAAAGCCCCGATGTCGCCTCACTTGCGTAGGCGACTGCACGGAGGAGCACATTCGTTCCTTCTGGCGCAGGAAATTTCCTGCACTTCAATGATCGCCGCGCTGATGTAGGCAGAGATGAGGTGTTCAATCGCCGGGCTACCAGTGCCCTCCCCCGACCTGCACGCTGCGATAACGCGTCGGCAGGCGGGAGCTTCTGCGCTCGCGGCCGAGCGGTTCAGCGCCAACAGCGTTCACGGCTGTTGATGGTAATGGGCGCAGGCGCCGGCGGCCACATCACTCGGCTGGAAGCGTGGCGTGCCCATGAATACCCTGTGCGGTGATCCTCACCCGGTCAGCGCGGGCGCCTCGCTCTCGCCCTCACGCACTGGAGAAGCTCCCACAGCCAAGGCAGCACCACCAGGCCAGACGCCGGCAGCAGGACCCACCACCAGATCCCGGGTGCTGCCGGTTCCACACTGAGCGACCATCGAGGATGGGCCTGCCAGGCCACCCAGGCCAACAGGACCCACGGCGCGGCATCCAGCACACTGTGCACATGCTGCTCCGCCGGACTGATGCGTCTGCGGCCGTCTGCGCTGACGGTGTCCAGGTAGCCGGCGATTGCGTGAGCAATGACCAGAAGCGCCAGGAGCGTGACCAGCGACAACGTGTTTTCCAGCAGCAGCCACGCCAGCACGCCGCTGCCGATCAGAAGCAGCTGCACCCCATGCAACAGGCTTTCGCGCATCGCGGAGGTGTGTGGAAGGTCGGTCCGGCGGTGAAAATGGAAGTCCAGCGAACCGGCCACCAACCACAGTGCGTACACACAGCCCACGACAATCGCACTCATGGCGCCACGCTCACGGTGTCAGAACGATCTTGCGGCAGTCGTCATCCTTGGCATCAAACATCGCATAGCCCTGCGCTGCATCGGCCAGGCGCATCCGGTGCGAGATGATGTCACCCGGATCCAGCTTTCCTTCCAAGATGGCGTCGAGCAGCTCCGGCATCAGTCCCTGCACGTGGGTCTGCCCCATCTTGAACGTCAAGCCCTTGTCGAACGCGTCACCCAGCAGGAAACCGTGGATGAAGCCGGCATAGACACCGGGGATGCTGACAACGCCGCCGCGGCGGGCCGCGGCGATGCACTGCCGGATCGCCACCCCGCTGCTGCCTTCCAGTTTCACGGCGGTCAGCGCTGACTCCAGCGCACTCCCTTCGGCCTCGAAGCCTACGGCCTCGATGCAGGCGTCTGCGCCCCGCCCGCTGGTCTGGGTCAGGATGTAATCGGCCGGGTCCTCGATCTCCCTGAAGTCGATGGGGGTCACCCCGTAGGCGCGACGCGCGTAGTCAAGGCGGTAGCGAAGATGGTCCACCATGAAGATGGTCTCGGCCCCCAGCAGCCGGCAGCAGGCTGCGCTCATCAGCCCCACCGGCCCGGCACCGAAGATGGCCACCGTCGAGCCGGGCTTGACCCCAGCGTT
Organism: Stenotrophomonas sp. Sm10; assembly: GCF_030985515.1. Classification (NCBI taxonomy): domain Bacteria; kingdom Pseudomonadati; phylum Pseudomonadota; class Gammaproteobacteria; order Lysobacterales; family Lysobacteraceae; genus Stenotrophomonas; species Stenotrophomonas sp. Sm10. Next base: position 11,765 of record NZ_JAPTFO010000081.1, on the reverse strand, counting down.
CAGCGCGGCCTGGTAGCCGGTGGGCAGGATGTCCGAAAGGAACAGAACCTGCTCGTCGGCCACGCCTTCCGGGATGCGCAGCGGGCCTACATTCGCCTTCGGCACGCGTACGAATTCGGCCTGCCCGCCGGCCACGCCGCCATACAGATGGCTGTAGCCGAACAATGCGGCCGGAGGCAGTATGCCCTTCTGGTTCAGTGCGGCGCCCTTGCCCGGATTGGTGGTCTCGCAGGCGGCATACTCGGCCAGCCGGCAGTGGAAGCACTCGCCACAGGCAATCACAAACGGGATCACCACGCGATCACCGGGTTTCACCTGGGTCACGCCGCTGCCGACCTCTTCCACCACGCCCATGAATTCGTGGCCCAGCACATCGCCATCGTGCAGGTCAGGAATCTTGCCCCGGTACAGGTGCAGGTCCGAACCACAGATGGCGGTGGCGGTCACCCTCAGGATCAGATCATCCTCGGCCGCCAGCACCGGGTCCGGCACGGTCTCGACGCGCACATCCCTGCGGCCGTGATAGGTCAATGCCTGCATCGCGGTTCTCCAGAAAGATCGGAACATCAGCATCGCAGGGCCGTCCCCCTGCTGCGGTGACATCCGGGTGTGCGCGGCGTTCATTCCGCGGCGTCGTGGCGTTAACCCGGCGCGGTGCAGGCTTCAGGTTCTCGCCGCAGGAGCTGCTCATGAACGACAAGTTGCCTTTCAATCCAACCACGGACGTGGACGATCAGTCGAAGGCCCACACGCCGGACAAGCGTCGCAACGACCAGGCCAGGTGGAAGGACCACGACATGCCCGACGATGGGGACGGCCCCAAGGCGGTACCTGAAGACTACGAGCGCCCGGATCCTGACCCGACAGGCAAGCGTTGAGCCCGCCTCACATCCTCGATGCGCAGTGATCACGAGCCCTGCCCTCTTGCCCGCGCATGCTTCCGCACGGTCTCTGGAACAGCTGATCGAGGTGTTGCATGTGGAAACGCAACGGTCTCTCGCTGGTGCTGCTTGCACTCACCGTCGTGTTCATCGTTGGGCAGGCAGTTGCGGGGCACCATGTCCACAACCAGGAGTTGACGCAGCACGGGCGCGCGCCGATCGATCTATGGCACTACCTGGCGACCGGCCACTTCGTCAGCGCCACATTCGAGAACTGGGAGAGCGAATTCCTGCAGATGGGCATGTATGTCCTCCTGACCGTCACCCTTCGCCAGCGTGGCTCGGCTGAATCGCGGCCGCTGGATCCTGCACAGGAGCAGAGCCGCGTCGAGCCAGGACCTACGCCCTGGCCGGTGAGGCGTGGCGGCGTCTGGAAGGTGCTGTACGGTCATTCGCTTGCAATCGCCTTCGGGCTGTTGTTCCTGTTGAGCTTCACGCTGCATGCGTTGGGAAGCTGGCGAGCCGAGCAGGCCGAGCAGCTGTTGCGGGGCCTGCCCGCACCCGGCTTCCTGCAGCACCTGGCCAGCAGCACATTCTGGTTTGAATCGATGCAGAACTGGCAGAGCGAATTTCTCGCCGTGCTGTCCCTGGTTGTACTGACGATCTTCCTGCGCCAGAAGGATTCACCGCAGTCCAAGCCGGTCGAGGCCCCGCACGCACAGACAGGTGATTGAGCCATGGGACAGGATCCATCGACGGCCTTGCTGATCATCGACATGTTCAGCCGTTTCGACTTCCCCGACGCGCAGGATCTTGCGCCCGTTGCGGAGCGGGCGGCCAGACAGATCCGGCGTTTGAGAGACCACTTCGATGACCGCAGGTGGCCGGTCATCTATGCCAATGACAATTTCTCCGACTGGAAGCGTGACTTCCGACAACAGGTTGCGCAATGCAGGCGGGACGGGGGCGCAGCCGGGCGGATAGCCGAGCTGCTCTCGCCCCTGCCCGATCACTACTTTGTACTCAAGCCCAAGCACTCGGCGTTCCTCGCCACCCCGCTGCCGGTCCTGCTGGCCAAGTTGGGCGTGCGCCGACTTTGGCTCAGCGGGATGACAGCCGATTCGTGTGTGCTGGCAACCGCGTTGGACGCCAACGCCAGGGAGTTCGACGTCGTCCTGGCAAGGGAGGCCGTGGCGGGCATGCCGTCACAGAAACAGCGGGCAATGGCGCTGCTCGCCGATTCGGGAGCAGCCCGGGTGGCACGAATTGCTTCTCTGGTGCCGGCATGACCAGCGGGATGGAGCAGTATTCGGCTCAAGCCCGGTCTGCGACACCCTTTACACCGGCATGACCGGCGCAATGTGCGCAGCAGAAAATCTGGCCGTTTCCCTCGACACCGTGTCCGATGACGGCGCAATCGCAGTGGGCGCAGCGCGGGGCGAACGCATGGATCGCGCATTCGAACGAATCGAACGTGCCGCTACGCCCGCCTTGCTGTACGGTGAAGCTCTTGTCGTAGTCGTTGCCGCAGACATCACAGGTAGCCATCGGGCACCTCCTGCTCTGGAAGGAGCCTGCAGTGTGGCCATCACGGATGTCGGCGGCAGTGAAAGGACCGTGTCACGACTGTGCAGGATCTTCACGCGGAGAGCGGCATGGCACCTGCCCTGCATCGTCCGTCCGGACCCGTCCAATGAACCGGCACGCCAGCATGATCTGCACGATGCAGTGAGCGCGGGCAGTGCGGGTTGACTGGAACTGCAGGAGATGACTGCTCGCCCGTAGCGTACGTTGGCAATCCCCTTGCGTTATGCGGCAAGGGCGTACGGCTCCACCAGTCCCACCAGCAGATCCATTGCCGATTGCCCACCGGCCGACGTATCGCCACGCTGCACGAAGCCGATCCAGTCCGCGTGGGCCAGCGACTTCAACTGCCCGGGATCTACCGGAAGCCAGCGCATCGGCCAGAACGGCAGGCGCCGGTTGCCCACCCTGCCCCGCTGCAGCTCCACCAGCCCTGCGTGGCTGGTTGCGCCCAGCACACGCGCGTACGCCACCCGCAACCCGTCCTCCGGTCCCTCCATGTACTGGAGAAACCGCCCCCCATCGAAGAGAAGCACCCCGGTAACGCCGGCATCCCGGTTGAAACGTGCGGCGTCGTCGACCAGCTGGTCCAGCCTGTTGCCCTCTTTGCGCCCGTTGTCGCCCACAACAGTTGGGCTGGCTTCGCTGACGTATACCACTGCCCTGATAGGCATCGGTTGCTCCTGTGACGAATCCCCCCAGATTCCGATGGCCTCACCGTAGCCCATCCGAGGACCTGGGATGTTCCCATCGTGTGTATTCCGTGATCCGATCGCCACTATCCGACCAGCGGTGCACCTTTCCTCGGCGTGTTCAGGATCCGCAGCCGGTCGTCCGCCTGTGCCGGCACCGCAGGTTCGGGGAGACGCATGCCAGTGCCAGGCTCACGCCCTGTCCGCTGCCCACGCCAGGTCGAACGTCAACGCGAGGCGCTGGCCGGGCTCCAGCCGGTGCGGCGCCAGCGTGAAGCCGTCCGGCGGGCCGCTCTGCGGCTCCACACAGGTGGCGTGCGGCGTGCCGTCGTAGACCACCCAATGGTCGTGGTCCGAGCGCAGCCGCAGGTGCTGGCCTTCGCGTATCAGCGTGATGTCACTGTCGGCGATGAAGCAGTCATCCCAGGGACCGGTAGTGGGAGCCACACAGGGCAACGTGGCAATACCTTCCCCGTCCCGCGGGTACATCGCACGAGGCGTGAACAGCAGCCCGTCAGGCTTCCGGAACCAGGGATGCCAGCCCAGCACCGCCGGCATCGCCTGCTCGCCGGCCTGTACCGAAAGGCGCATCTGCAGGGCGTGAGCCTCCAGCTGCAGGTCCAGCATGGCGGTGCCACCGAAGGGCCAGTAGCCGTCGCGCGGTAACGCCAGCGACAACCTGGCTGCCGCCGCATCCAGCCCGTCGATCTGCCACGGTCGCGAGAAGCCCAACCCATGAATGGCATGCCCGTCGAAGTTGAGCGGCAGCCGATGCGGCCTGCCGTCAAAGCAGAACGTTCCATGGCGGATGCGCCCGGCCCAGGGCACCATCGGGTAGCAGCCCCAGGCGATCGCAGCCGCCCCGCCCTCCTGTGGATCGGCCAGCCACTCCACGCCCCGGTAACGCAGGTGCGCCACGCGCCCGCCCGCCCCTGCGGCGAGCGCAACCTCCAGTCCGCCGCATCTCAGCCAGTGCAGTTCACCGGCCGGCAGCGGGGCCAGCGCATCATCCACCGGCAGCATGCGCTCAGGCCCCATACGGATTGATCGTGCGGATGCTTCCGTCCGGCTCCATGTGCAGCGGTGTGCACTTGGCCGAGCGCAGGTGGGTGATGCCGCCGGACATCAGTGCATCGTGATAGAACAGGTACCACTGCCCTTCGAACTGGCAGATGGAGTGGTGGGTGGTCCAACCGACCACGGGGGTGAGGATCACGCCAGCGTAGGTGAACGGGCCATACGGGCTGTCGCCGATGGCGTAGCACAGCTGATGGGTGTTGCCAGTGGAGTACGACAGATAGTAGCGACCCTGATACCTGTGCAGCCACGGGCCTTCGAAGAAGCGGCGCGCATGGTCGTCCGCACGCAGCGGCTGGCCATGCTCATCCAGGATCTGCACTTCGCGGGTGGGTTCGGCCAGCTCGGTCATGCAGGCGTCCAGGCGGCCCACGCGCGGCCCCAGCGCCGGCGCGCTGCCCTCGGGTTCCTCGTGGGCCTCGCTGTACTGGTTGTCACGATACTTCTGCAGCTGCCCGCCCCAGATGCCGCCGAAGTACAGGTAGTGGCTGCCATCCTCGTCTTCGAACACGGCAGGGTCGATCGAGTACGCGCCCTTGATCGGCTCCGGCTGGGGCACGAACGGGCCCTCCGGCCGCGTGCCGATCGCCGCGCCGATGCGGAACCGGCCCTCGGCGTCCTTGGCCGGGAAGTACAGGTAGTAGCGGCCATCGCGGCAGGCGGCATCGGGGGCCCACATCTGTTTCCGCGCCCAGGGCACGTCGCGGACGTGCAGCGCCATGCCGCAATCCACGGCCGTGCTGTCGGGCGTATCCATCTTCAGCACATGATAATCCTCCATGCCGAAGTGGCCACCTTCGTCGTCGAAGGGCTGGCCACCGTCGATGTCGTGCGACGGATAGATGTACAGGCGCTCCTCGAACACGTGCGCCGAAGGGTCGGCGGTGTAGATGTGGGTCACCAGCGGTTGCGAAATGGCGTGTGCGGTGAGCTGCGCAAGACGGGCTTCGCTGGCCTGGCCGTCTTCGCCGGCATGGAGGTCGATCATGGTTGTCATCTTGGCCTTACGCGGAAGCGTCGGCGGAACGGCGACGCAGGTGGAGGTCCTGCTCGATGCGGGTCTCGGTGCGCTTGTCGATCCTGTAGAAGAACAGCAGCGCCACGGCGAGCAGGAAAGGAAGGGAGCAGTAGACGCTTACGGTCAAGCGGATGCCCTGCACCACGCCCTCAGGCTGCTGCGCCAGTCCTGCCTGGTAGCCGTAGTGCGCAAGGATGGCCGCGACCAGCGCGCCTCCGACGCTGAGGCCGATCTTCAGTCCGCACAGCATCGCCGAGAAGATGATCGCGGTCGCCCGCCGATGGTTCTTCCACTCCGAGTAGTCCGCGACGTCGGCGATCATCGCCCACAGCAACGGGATGGTGATGCCATAGCAGAAGCCATGCAGCATGAAGGCAGCGAAGGCCACCGCCACGCCCGTGGGTGGAAACAGGTAGAAGGCAAGCAGGAACAGGGTCGAGACAAACAGGGCGCCACCGAAGACGTCGCGCTTGCCGAAGCGATCCGCCAGCCGTCGTGATGCGCCGATGCCCAGGATCATGCAGAGGATGCCGCACGCGTTGAACAGGCTGAACGCCGAGGTGGCCGCGTCCTTCGGCCAGGTGAACGCCGCGAAGCCGGCGCTGGCCAGGGCAGCATTCAAGGCGCTGATCAGGCCGTTGAAGCCTGAGCCGTCCAGGAAGCCGGCCAGCGCGGCTTCACTCATGTAGTACTGGAAGTAATAGATGTAGGTGCCGCCCTTCAGCGCCAGGTTGATGAATACCAGCACGGTCAGGGCCAGCATCACCTGCCACGGGCGGTTGTGCAGCAGGTCCAACAGGTCCTGCAGTACGCCCCCGGTCTGCTCGCGCGTCGGCACGATGCGTTCGCGAGTGGTGGCGAACGTGATCAGGAAAAACACCGTGCCGATGATGGCGAATGCGGTCATGACCTGCTCGAAGCCGCGCACCCGGTCGCCATCGCCCAGGATCAGCACCAGCGGCATCAGCAGCACCTGGATGATGAACTGCGCGACCATCACAGCCACGAAGCGGTAGGCCGAGAGGCTGTTGCGCTGGGCCATGCTGCCGGTCAGCACGCCGCTCAGCGCCGAGTACGGCAGGTTATTCGCGGCGTAGACGCAGACCAGCAGCGCGTAGGTGGCCAGTGCATAGATCACTTTTCCGCGCTCGCCCAGGTCCGGGGTGCTGAACGCCAGCAGCGACAGCACGCCGAACGGAATGGCTGTCCACAGGATCCATGGGCGGAAGCGGCCCCAGCGTGTGGATGTGCGGTCCGCCGCGATGCCGATCAACGGCGTGAACACGAACGCACCCAGCAGGCCCACCACGAAGATGATCGTGGCCGCGGTGGCAGCCGGCAGGCGGTAGACGTCGGTGTAGAAGAACGCCAGGTAGGTGATCAGGGTCTGGAAGATCAGGTTGGCGGCGAGATCGCCCAAGCTGTAGCCGAGCTTCTCGCGTACCGATAGCGCGTGTTCAGTGCTTGCCATGCAGCGGACGTCCTTGAAAAGGAATCTGGTCGAAGCGGAATCGATGCCGGCGGGGATGATCAGTCAAGCGCGGGCACCACGGTGAACCTGCCCTGCGCACGTATATCGGCACTGGACGCCCCCACCCTGACCTCATAGGCACCGGGCTGCACCGCGTACGCCGCGCGCGCTTCGTCATAGTGACGCAGGGCCTGCGCCGCCTCCAGGGTGAACGTCACCGTGCGGCGTTCGCCCGGGGCCAGCTGGACGCGCTGGAAGCCACGCAGTTCCTGCACGGCGTCGCCGCTGCCAGCGTGCTCGCGCCGCACGTACAGCTGCACCACTTCGTCACCGCTGCGGGTGCCCGCGTTGGTCACATCCAGCGCCACGCCCAGGCGGCCATCGGCGCGGAGGCTGTCTGCATCGAGGCGAAGCGTTCCATAGTCGAATCGGGTATACGACAGACCGTGACCGAACGGATACAGGGGCGTGCCGCGGAAGTAGCGATAGGTGCGGCCCTCCATGGCGTAGTCGTCGAATGCCGGCATCGCTTCGCCGGCCTTGTAGAACGTGACCGGCAAACGGCCGGCGGGATTGACGTCGCCAAACAGCGCCTGACCGACTGCGGTGCCGCCGCGTTGCCCGGGGTACCAGCTCATCAGGATCGCCGGCAGATGCGCCTGCGCCCAGTCCACGGCGATGGCCGAGCCACCGGTAAGCACCATCACCACCGGCTTGCCGGTGCCGTGCAGGGCCTCCAGCAGGGTGCGCTGCGGCGCGGGCAGTCGCAGGTCGGTACGGTCGCCACCGGCAAAGCCCGGGTAGTTGACCGTCATCTCTTCGCCTTCGACATCGCCGGTGAGTCCACCAACGAACACCACCACATCGGCATCGCGTGCGGCATCGAGCGCTTCATCGAACGGTGCCTTGGCGCCGGGCATGCGCCAGCCCAGGCGCACGCCGGCATCGCGCTGGTCGTCGTAGTACTCCAGCTTCAGGTCATAGGCACGCCCGGCCTGCAGGTCGAGTTCGACACCCTCGGCATGCAGGCGATCCGTGTTCACCCAGTGATCGATCACGCGCTTGCCGTCCAGATACAGGCGGTAGCCATCATCGCCGGCCACCTCCAGCCGGTAGCGACCGGACACGGGGGGCAGCAGCTGGCCGCTCCAGCGGATGCTGAAGCGGTCGTTGGGAATCCCCTGCCCCGGTGCCGCTTCGCCGCGTGCCAGCAGGTTGTCGGTCGGCGAGCCGCGGTCCCAGCGGAAGCCGATCTGCGCGTCGGTACGCACCAGGGCCGGAGTGCCGGACAGGTCGGGCGTGCGGAAGTACTCACCGCGCAGGCCGCGCTCGGGCGACTCCGCCGAGGGCCGCAGGTAGGTCGGCTCGATCAGCGGTGTGGCGCCGGGATCGTCGCGGCCCTCCACCAGGTCGACGCCGCGGGCATAACGCACTTCAACGCCCTTGGCCGCCTCGCGTATGCCCTGCAGGATCGTCACCGGCGCCGCCGGTGTGCCGAAGTAGTTGCCGAGCAGTGCCATGGTGTCGTCGGCAGTGGGTCCGACCACGGCAATGCGCTTGATGTCGCGCGACAGTGGAAGGATGCCGTCGTTCTTCAGCAGCACGAGCGATGCCTGCGCGGCTTTGAGGGCCAGCGCATCATGGGCCGGCGCCTGGTTCACCGAGGCCGGAATGCGCGCCCAGCGCACCCGCTCCGGCGGATCGAACATGCCCAGGCGCATCCGTGCGGTGAACAGGCGCGTCACCGCATCGTCGATCTCCGCCTCGCTGATCAGCCCTTGGCGCACTGCGGCAGGCAGCGTGGCGTACTCCTGGCCGCATTCCAGCTCGGTGCCGTTCCTCACCGCCAGCGCCGCAGCGGCTTCGCGCGTGGTGACGATACGGTGGTGCTTCCAGATATCGACGATGGCCCAGCAGTCCGAGACCACGTAGCCCTTGAAACCCCAGTCGCGTCGAAGCACATCGTGCAGCAGGAAACGGCTGGCACTGGCGGACTCGCCGTACACGCGGTTGTAGGCGCCCATGACCGCATCCACTTCGCCCTCCTTCACCAGCGCCTCGAACGCCGGCAGGTAGGTGTCATACAGGTCGCGCCGGCTGGGCCGTGCATCGAAGTGATGGCGGTCGGCCTCCGGTCCGCTGTGCACGGCCAGATGCTTGGCGGTGGCGTCCAGCTTGCGGTAGACCGGGTCGTCGCCCTGCAGGCCGCGTACGAAGGCCACGCCCATGCGCGCGGTGAGGTAGGGATCCTCGCCGTAGGTCTCCTGTCCGCGCCCCCAGCGCGGGTCGCGGAAGATGTTGACGTTCGGCGACCAGAAGGTCAGGCCCTGGTATCGGCCATGCGCGCCTTCGCGGAGGAACTGGTGGTGCTTTGCGCGGGCCTCGTCGCTGATGGTCGTGGCCACCTGCCCCATCAACGGTACATCGAAGGTCGCGGCCAGGCCGATTGCCTGCGGAAACACCGTGGCCTGCCCTGCCCGTGCGACGCCGTGCAGTCCCTCGTTCCACCAGTCGTAGGCGGGTACCCCCAGCCGTTCGATCGCCGGCGCGGCGTTCTGCATCTGCGCGGCCTTCTCTTCCAGCGTCATCTGCGCGACGAGTGCCGCGGCCCGTTGCTCGAAGCTGGCCGAAACATCCAGCCAAGGCCGCGGCGCGGCTGCGGATGCGGCGGCCGCCACACAGGTCAGTACGAACAGGGCGGCCCCACCGCGCAAGGTACGGCGGCGGGCCTTGGACGAAATCGACAGCCTCATTTGCTTCTCCCGGTGCGCTCGTCGCGCGCGAAAGGACCCAGCAGTGCGCCCACGAAGCCGCCTGCCCGGTCCGTACTCAGGACGGTGCCGTCCACCTCGCCTGCGAGCAGTTGCCAGCCCTGCCCATCGCCGGTGTCGAACGAGAACGCATAGTCGCCCTCGTTGCCGGCAATCTTCAGGCGCAGTGCTGCAGGCACCGGTACTTCACGGCTGGCCAGCGTCCGCGTGCTGCGGCCACCGTCGCGCGCTTCGAGGAAGAGCGAGAGGCGCCCCCCGCCAAGGTCACGAACGCCAAGGAAGTACCAGTACGCCTCGCTCTGGAACGCCGCCAGACCGGCGGCGACTCCGGAAGCTGGCGGGGTCATCGCGGTGCTCGCCTCGAAGCGCAGATGCTGCTGGCGCCGGCCGAGAAACGCCGGATTGCGCAGCGTGTCCAGATCCTCGGCGAGCGGGTGCACGGCCAGCATGCCGGGGCGCTTGTGCAGGTCTGCCCAGGCATGCCTGGGCACGCGCACGCGCAGCCACTGGCGATCGAGCGCTGGGCCATCAAAATTGTCGCGCGCTACGAAATTGCCGGTCGACGGGGCCTGGGATGCCTCGCCCTGCATCCATGACGGCGCCTTGGCCACGTAGGGAATGGCCTGGTCGGTCGGCAGGATCTGCGGCCAGCCATCCTGCCAGCGCACCGGCAACAGGTAGGTCTCGCGCCCGGTGTTGTAGTGGCGCTTCTGATAGTTGCGGCTGGCCAGGAACACCGCCCACCACGAGCCATCCGGGCCTTCGACCAGGTCGGCGTGGCCGGCATTGGTGATCGGAAGCGGACGGTCGTCCGGCAGTTCGCGCTGGGTCAGGATCGGATTGCCCGCATAGGGAACGTAGGGCCCCCACACCGCGCGGCTGCGCAGCACCACCTGCGAGTGCTGCGGCCCGGTGCCTCCTTCAGCGTCGGACAGGTAATACCAGCCCTCCCGCTTGTAGATGTGCGGTCCCTCGATCCAGATCGGATTCTTCGCCGGCTCCACGCCTCCATCAACCAGTACCCGGCGGGGCCCGACCGGCTTGAACGCCGCCAGATCGATCTGCTGCATCCAGATGGCGCGGTGCCCGTCATAGCGCGGCGGACCGGGCGGTGCATCGTTGTTGATCAGGTACACCTTGCCGTCGTCGTCAAAAAACAGTGATGGATCGATGCCATCGATGGCGGGCAGCCAGTGCGGATCGGACCACGGCCCGGCCGGGTCGCGCGCGGTGGCGATGAAGTTGCCACCGCTGTCGGTCGCGGTGGTGACGACGTAGAAGGTGCCGTCATGGTATTCGATGGTGGGCGCGAAGATGCCGCGCGAGACGCTCAGTCCGTCGAAATCCAGCTGCGTGGGGCGGTCGATCACATTGCCGATCTGCTTCCAGTGCACCAGGTCGGCACTTTCAAACACCGGAATGCCCGGGAAGTAGGTGAAGCTGGAATTGACCAGATAGAACCGGCCGTTCGCGCGCACGATGCTGGGATCGGCATGGAAGCCGGCCAGGACGGGATTGCGGTAGTGCCCGGCCGGCAGCGGCACTTCAAACGCCTGGTCATTGCCGCGGTACTCGAACCAGTCGAAGTACACCGGCGGAGCATCCGGCGGCGCGCTGGCCCGGGTGGTTGCGGCCGACAGCAGGAACAACGCCCCCAGCAGGTGGCGCGCCATCGACCTCAGGCCGGCCCTGTCGCGGGCCAGAGGGGACTGCTTGGACAACGTCATCATCGTCGGGCCTCGGCTTCGGCAATGGGAAGTTCGAACGGGCCGGCCGGCGCCCCGCTGCGGTCGCGCAGCGTGCACACCGGGCCATCGGCCCAGCAGTAGCGCACATGCGTTGCGCGCGTGGACAGCGGGCCGCGCAGCAGGATCCGGCGCGCATCCAGTCCGGCATCGGCGTACTCGCAGTGGCGCGTATGGCCCCTGGCCTCGCACAGTTCAAAGCCGATCGGACGCAGTGCGCCGGTTGCGGTGAGCGCGCCTTCGACATCCTCGAACGCGATGGCCACGCCCGCGGGCGTCCGCACGGCCGTGACCGCCCGCGGACCTGACGGTGCCAGATCCTGCTCGCCGTACACCACATGGCGCGCCACGCGCGCCAGGCGGCGCCCGAGCTCCTGCTTGTTCGGCGGATGGATGTCGTAGGCGTCGCCGATGTCGATGGCAATGGCAAGACCGCTCTGCGCATCCTCGGCCGCGACGCGCCGCTGCGCCTCACGCACCTGCGCCCAGCCGCTGTCGGCGGGCGCAGCCGGCGGGGGGGGGGGGG
>NZ_JAPTFO010000080.1:0-16395 GCF_030985515.1 Stenotrophomonas sp. Sm10 | reverse complement strand
CCGGGCACTCCCCCTGTCTGCGCTCCACGGTAGTGCCGGCCGCCGGCCGGCAACCGGATCAATCAGGCCGCGCGCATCAGCGCGTCCTTCGCTGCGGCGGTGGTCGACAGGTCGAACACATCCACCGCATCGATCAGGCGGTTGGCCTGCTGTTCCAGGCTGCGTGCGGCGGCGCTGGCTTCCTCCACCAACGCGGCATTCTGCTGGGTGGTGCCGTCCATCTGGATCACGGTCTGGCTGACCTGTTCGATGCCCGCGCTCTGCTCCTGCGAGGCGGCGGAGATCTCGGCCATGATGTCAGTGACGCGCTGCACCGAGGCCACGATCTCGGCCATGGTGTCACCAGCCTCACGCACGCGCTGTGCACCGTGCCCCACCTGTTCCACCGAGGCTTCGATCAGCGACTTGATCTCCTTCGCTGCCGCCGCCGAACGCTGTGCCAGCGTGCGCACTTCGCTGGCCACCACGGCGAAGCCGCGGCCCTGCTCGCCGGCGCGTGCCGCTTCCACCGCGGCGTTCAGCGCCAGGATGTTGGTCTGGAAGGCGATGCCATCGATCACGCTGATGATCTCGGCGATCTGCCGCGACGAGGTTTCGATGGCACCCATCGTTGCCACCACCTGGCCGACCACGCTGCCGCCGTGAGAGGCAACGGTGTGCGCGCCGATCGCCAGCTGGTTCGCCTGGCGCGCATGCTCGGCGTTCTGGCGCACGGTGGAGGTCAGTTCCTCCATCGATGCCGCCGTCTCTTCCAGGTTGGCGGCCTGCTGTTCGGTACGGCGCGACAGATCGTTGTTGCCGGCGGCGATCTCCGCCGCCGCCGTGTGGATGTTGCCGGAGGCGTGCTTGATGTCGGTGACGATGGTTGCCAGCTGCGTAGCGGTGGTGTTGGCGTCGCCGGCGATACGCGCGAACACGCCCTGGAAATCACCGTGCATGCGCGCGCCGAGGCGGCCATCGGCAATCGCGCGCAGCATGCTGGAGACCTCGCCGAGGTTCAGTTCAGTGGTCTGCATCAATCGGTTCAAGCCGTCGACCATTGCGCGGAAATCATGCTCGAAGCGTGCGCTGTCGCCGCGCTGGCTGAAGTCACCGGCGGCGGCGGCTTCGGCCAGGCGGCGGATCTCGCCGTTGATCATGCCGAGATTGGCCTTGGCCGTATCCAATGCGTTGGTGATCACGGCCTTTTCGCCGGGCAGGCGTTCCATGTCCTGGCTGAGGTCACCGACGGCATAGCGGCCCATGATCGAGATCGCGCGCATCTTCACCTGGATGTGCGCGTCAACCAGCGTGTTGCAGTCGGCCACCATGGTGCCGAACGCGCCCGGGAACGCACTGGCCTCCATGCGATGGCTGATGGTGCCGGCGTCATGCGCCTGCGCCATCGTCGCCTGTGCGTCCAGTACGCCGCGCAGCGTGGACTGCACCGCCTGCATCGCCTGCGCGAGGCGACCGATCTCGTCGCGGCTGCGCACCTGCACCACGTGCTGCAGATCACCGGCGGCCACGGCACGCGCAGCGGCTTCCACCGCCAGCACCGGCTGCACCACCGCGCGCCGCAGCCACCAGGCCAGGCCCATCAGCAGCAACACGGCGGCCAGCACGGTCAGCGCCGCGCACAGCAGCAGGGTCTGCCGGGCCTGCTGCGACCGCGCCGCTACGGTTGCTTCGGCCACCTGCGTGGCATGCGTGCTCAGCGCATCCAGTGCGGTCGCCACCGGGCGGTCCTTGCCACGCACCAGATTGTCGCCGGCGGCGGGATCGTAGCCGGCTTCCGCAAACGCCTGCAGGGCGGCGTGGTAGTCCTTCTGCAGCTGCGCGTGCAGGCCAACGAACGCCTGCGCCAGTTCACGCGTGCGCGCGTCCGGGCTGGTCACCAGGCCCTTGGCCAGCCGTTCGACCAGGCGGCCTTCGTTGTCGAAAGCGTCCAGGTGGCGCTGACGCAACGCGTCGTCGTGGCCGCGGAGCAGCACGTTCTTCCATTCCTGCACCTGGCCGCGGAACTCACGCTGCAGGCGTTCGGCGTCGCGGCTGTGCGTGACTTCGGGCGGAACCTCGGTGGACAACTTGAACCAGGCGGAGGCCAGGCCAGCCAGCGCGCACAGCAGGACCACGGCCAAGCCAACAGACACCGCGCCGAGCAGCTTGGACTGCAGGCGCGGAGCACGGACAGACGCATTCATGGGGAAGCACTCTCGGGAAGGGGCATTGCGGTATCGACCCGCCAAGCTCCCGCTGAAGTGCGACGTAAATCACATTAGCGTTTCGTTTAGTGATGTGAAGGAACTGTTTCATAGGACAAATGTGTCCGTGTGGAACAAATGTGGACCCTGGACAGGGGATATAAATGTAACTATCGTAGTTACATGAAGACCGCGAACCCGCTCTCCGACGCCCTTCACGTGATGGCGCATCTGGTCGGCCAGGACGGCCCGCGCACCTCCGAGCAGCTGGCGTCCTGCCTGCCGACCCATCCGGTGGTGATCCGCCGTCTGCTGGCGCAGCTGCACAGGGCGGGCCTGGTTCGCAGCGCCCGTGGCCATGGCGGTGGCAGCCACCTGGCCCGTGATGCTGCAACGATCACCCTGCATGACATCTATCTGGCTGTGGGCGCACCACCGCTGGTGCAGGTCGGCGCCCGCGATTCCGGCGGCGGCTGCCCGATCCAGCAGCTGGTCAACAGCGCTTTGCTGGAGGGTGCACGCGAAGCACAGCGCCTGCTCGAACAGCGCCTGCGGGCGACCACACTGGACAAGCTCGGCGCCGACTTCGCCCGCCACCTCGCCCATCACCGCTCCCTGGAAGGTCACCATGAATCCTGATGTGCTCATCGTCGGCGGCAGTTATGCCGGCATTGCTGCGGGCCTGATCCTGGCCCGTGCCCGCCGCCCGGTCACCGTCATCGACGCCGGTTTGCCGCGCAATCGTTCCGCCAGCCATTCGCACGGGGTGCTGGGGCTGGATGGCATCAGTGGCGCCGAGCTGCTGAAGACGGCGCGCCAGCAGCTGCTGGACTACCCCACGGTGCGTTGGGTGCATGCCGAAGCCGTGCAGGCCACCGCCCGCGCCGAAGGCGTGGAAGTGCGTACCGCCGATGGCCAGGTGCTGGCCGCGCGCAAGCTGCTGCTCGCCAGCGGCATCGCCGACCAGTTGCCGGCGTTGCCGGGCCTCGCCGAGCGCTGGGGCAGCACCGTGCTGCACTGCCCGTACTGTCATGGCTATGAAGTGGGTGGTGGTGCCATTGGCCTGCTTGGCGGTCATCCGATGTCCGCCAGCAAGGCGCCGCTGTTCGCCGACTGGGGCAATGTCACGTTCTTCAGCATGGGACTGGACACCACGGATGAGGAACGCGCCGCCATGCAGCAGCGCGGCGTGCAGATCGAGACGTCACCCGTGCTGGGCGTGCAGGGCGACCAGCCGACCTGGCTGGAAGTGGAGCTGGCCGACGGCCGCCGAATCGCCCAGCGTGCGTTGTTCGTGCCGGCCACCCAGGCGATGGCCACGCCATTGGTGCAGCAGCTGGGCTGCACGTTGGTCGAGAGCCCGCTGGGCGTGCTGATCGAGGTCGATGCGATGAAGCAGACCTCGGTGCCGAACGTGTATGCCGCAGGCGATGCGACGACGGTCGGCAACATCACCCTGGCCATGGCCGAAGGCGTGCGCGCGGGCATCGGCGTGCACCACGCGCTGGTGGCCGAAGACAGCATCGCGCGCTGAACGTTGCACAGGTAGAGGCCGACCTTGGTCGGCGCTGTTCCATCCACGCATGGCGTGGATCTACTGCAATCGGGTGCGGTGGGTGCCGGCCTTGGCCGGCACCGCTCCGTTACCCCTTCACGCACAACACCTGGCGCAGGGTGTGCACCACGTCGACCAGGTCCAGCTGCGCGGCCATCACATCGTCGATCGACTTGTACGCGGCCGGTGACTCGTCCAGCACGCCGCTGTCCTTGCGGCATTCCACGTGCGCGGTGGCCTCGCGATGCTGGGCCAGCGTGATCTGCTGGCGCGCGGCGCCACGGCTCATCACCCGGCCGGCACCGTGGCTGCAGCTGTGGAAGCTGTCCGCGTTGCCTTTGCCACGCACGATGTAGCTGCGCGTGCCCATGCTGCCGGGAATGATGCCCAGCTCCCCCTCGCGAGCGCTGACGGCCCCCTTCCGGGTCACCAGCAGCTCCTGCCCGTGGTGCGTTTCCTTCTGTACATAGTTGTGGTGGCAGTTCACCGCCATTGCCGCCAGCTGGAACTTCGGCAGCCGGTGGCGCATCTCGGCCAGCACGCGCGACATCATCGCCTCGCGGTTCTGCCGGGCGTAGTCCTGCGCCCACGACACGGCTTCGACGTAGTCATCGAACAGCGGCTCGCCTTCCATGAAGAACGCCAGGTCCTTGTCCGGCAGGTGGAAGCCCAGCACGCGCCGGGCCAGTTCCTCGCGCGCCTTCTCGATGAAGTAGGTACCGATCAGGTTGCCGGTGCCGCGCGAGCCGCTGTGCAGCATCACCCACACCGTATCCGTCTCGTCCAGGCACAGTTCGATGAAGTGGTTGCCGCCGCCCAGCGTACCCAGCTGGCGGTCCAGCTTATCGGTGCGGATCCTGCGGTGCTTGTCCTTGATCTTCTCCAGGCCGTCGGCCAGCCCGGACTGCACCAGCCGCGTGTGGATGCTGTCGGGCATGCGGTGATGCTCGCCGCCGCGCCCGTTGCCGACCGGAATGCTGCGCTCGATGCTGTTGCGCAGCTGCCGCAGGTCGTCGGGCAGGTCGTTGGCGCGCAGCGTGGTGCGCACCGCCGCCATGCCGCAGCCGATGTCAACGCCGACCGCGGCCGGGATGATCGCACCGCGGGTCGGGATCACCGAGCCGACGGTCGCGCCCTTGCCCAGGTGCACGTCCGGCATCACGGCCACCCACGGCCCGACGAACGGGATCGCGGCGATGTTGCGCAGCTGCTCATGCGCCTGCGCTTCCAGCGGCACACCGTTGACCCAGCCCTTGATCGGCGTGGTGCCCTCGACGTGCAGCCATTGATAGTTGTGTTGAGTGTCCATGTCTTCGTGTATGTCCTTGATGGGCCGGCGGCGCGTCCCTGCGCCGCCGCGACCCCCTACCTGATCGTCACCAGCTGCTTCAGCACGCCATCCAGGCCGCCGAACACGGTGAACTTGTCGATCTTCTCGGTGACCTTCTCCAGCGCCTCCAGCTCCTTCAAGCGCATCAGCACCGGGTTGTCCTCGATCAGCTTTGCGGTGTTGAGCTGCGAACGCGTGGCGTTGGCCTCCTCGCGGCGACGGATCACGCTGGCCTGGGCCTGCTTCTCGGCAAGCACCACGCCGTTGAGGATCTCCTTCATCTCGCCCGGCAGGATCACGTCCTTGATGCCCACACCGAGCAGCCGCACGCCATGGCCCTCGATCGCCGCCTGCACATGGGCAGCGATCTCGCCGTCCAGTGCCGCCTTGTCGCCCAGCAGCTCGTCCAGGCTGCGTGCGGCGATCGCCTGGCGCAGGCCGAACTGCAGCTGCCGATAGATGAACTCATCGGCATTGCTCAGCGTGCGGTGTGCACGCACCGGGTCGACCACCTGCACGGTCGCGGCCAGGTTCACCCGCAGGGTCACCTTGTCGCGGCTGAGCAGTTCCTGGCCGGACACGTCCAGCGAACGCGCACGCAGCTCCACGCGCTCCACCGACACGTTGCCGTTGAAGTTCCAGAACGCATGCAGGCCGGCGTCCAGCGTCTGCCGCAGCGTGCCATCGATGAACAGCAGGCCCACCGACTCGCTCGGCACGGTGCTGATCACCGCCACACGCGGCAGCACGCCCAGCTGGCCCAGGCGCTGCTGCACGTCCACCGGAATGCGCGGCTCGTCACCCAGCGCCATCACGCGCACCTGGGTGTCGACCGAACCGCGCCAGTACAGGCGACGGCTGCCCGGCGGCAGCACTTCATCGATGCGGCCATTGCGCAGCAACAGGCCGACCTCGCTGGCGCCGACATTGGCCAGCACGAAGTGGATGTCCAGCTGTGCGCCCAGCGCTTCGATCAGGCTGTCCTGGTCGCTGCCGGTATAGGCCGCGCCCTTCGATGCGGTGTGGATGTCCACGTGTGGGCGGCCGCCGAACGGCGACAGGCGGTGCACGCCCGGCAGCAGGATCTGCTGGAAACGACGGTTGCGATACACCAGGCCGCGCTCGCCGTCGCCGATCACGACCTTGATGGTCCAGAACATGGGAGTCTCTCCTTGTATGGCTCTGGTGGTTCGACCCGTTGCGTATGAATCGCCATGACCCGGGTCGATCAGGTCGTGGCGCGGCCGCCTGCACACCACGTGCAGGCGGCGGAAGAGGGCGGCCATCGGCGGACGGTCCGCGCGCGGAGCCTTCGGTGCACCGGCAGTGCTGCCATCGTCGTTCCCGGCAGGCAGCACCGGGGCGGAACGTGGCTGGCAGTGGCGGCGGGCCGGGGCCCGGCGTGCGCTCCGTTGCCTTCCACGTTCCTGCCCGAAGGCGATGTCCGTGGATGGCGACGATGGCCGCTGGGGCTTGCGCCCCGGGTGTTGCTTCAAGTCATGACGTGACAGGTCATGTGGTTTGGAGTGGGAATCGAACCCACGACAGACGGATTACGGATCCGTTGCTCTGACCAAGCTGAGCTATCCAGTTGGGGACCGCGCGGAATCGAACCGCGTACCGGCGAACCGGCGCCTGCCTCCAGCAGGCGATCCAGGCGATGGCATGTCCGCGACCTCCGGCATACGCCACGGCAACGCCGCGCGCACCAGCCCGTGGTGGAAACGGGACCGTTGGAGAATCGAGGGTGCAGGCCACCGACATTATCGGCGAGCGATAATGTTTGGGTGCGATGCAGATAATGTCCAGGCGTTGCCATGCACGCGGAGAAACTCCTCCGGTGGGGCAGGAAAAACCTGGGTCAGTGAGCGGCGGGTTGCCGCGCGGGGTGCAGTTCTGGCATCGCGGGTCCTTGTGCCGACGCAAACGAAAACGCCCCCGGGACTTGCGTTCCGAGGGCGTCGTCAGGCCTCGGAGATCGGGGTGGCCGATCTCCGCAGGGCGGGTATCAGGCCGTTGTCAGCTGGTCTTCCTTGCCGAACGCGCGCGCCAGCACGTCCATGCGCAGGCATGGCAGTAGTTTGGCGGTGGCGACGGAGTGCGCGTTCAAGGGAGTTTTCCAGTGGTTGTTGAAACGAGGTGCGCACGATAAACCACGATTTAGTCGCGCGCAACCATTTTGTTCAATTATTTTCTTCGCTGTTGTGCAATGCCGGCCAGCGGCCGGCACTACAACTCAGGCTTCCGCGCTGGCGGCATCCAGCTGCGCGACATCCTGCACGCTCAGCGATACGTTGGCTGCCGCCAGCAGATCGTGCAGCTGCTCGACGCTGGTGGCGCTGACGATCGGCGCGGTGATCGACGGCCGCGCGATCTGCCATGCCAGTGCGATCTGTGCAGCGCTTGCGCTGTGCTTGCTGGCCACGTCATCCAGTGCCTGCAGGATGCGCAGGCCACGCGGATTCAGATAGCGCTTCACCACGTTCTCGCCACGCGCCGGGCTCTTGGCCGCATCGGCCGGCGTGCGGTACTTGCCGCTGAGGAAGCCGCTGGCCAGCGCGTAGTAGCCGATCACGCCGATCTGTTCGCGCTGCACCAGCGGTTCCAGTTCCTTTTCGTAGCCGGCGCGGTCATACAGGTTGTACTCCGGCTGCAGCGTTTCGTAACGCGGCAGCCTGTAGTCGGTGGACACCTTCAGCGCATCGGCCAGGCGCGTGGCGCTGTAGTTGGAAGCACCGATCGCACGCACCTTGCCAGCTTCGATCAACCGGCCGAACGCAGCCAGGGTCGCTTCCAGCGGCGTCGACTCGTCATCCTCGTGGGCCTGGTACAGATCGATCACGTCGGTCTGCAGGCGGCGCAGCGAATCCTCGACCGCCGAATTGATGTTGTCCGGGGTCAGGCCGGGGCGTTCGGCCCACTTGGCCACCTTGGTCGCCAGCACCACCTTGTCGCGCTTGCCGCTGCGCGCGAACCACTTGCCGATCAGCGTTTCCGATTCGCCGCCGGCGTTGCCCGGCACCCAGGCCGAATACACATCGGCGGTGTCGACCAGGTTGAAGCCGGCGTCGACGAAGGCATCGAGCAGGGCGAAGCTGGCCTTTTCATCGGCGCTCCAGCCGAACACGTTGCCACCGAAGGCGAGCGGACGTACATGCAGGCCGGAACGGCCCAGTTCGCGGGTTGCCGTCATGGGCACGGACTCCTTGGGGGAAGTGCTCCAGAATAGAACGCGTAGTGTGACCGTGCTGCGGCGGTGACCACAAAACAGTGTTCCGCGCCGCGCACGCCGCTAACGTTTTGTGAACACCTGGGACGCCGCGGCTGCTAGTCTCGCCGCATCTTCCGTTGGAGTCGTCCCGATGATGCCCTCTTCGTCCCTGCGTGGTTGCCGCCTGCTGCTTGCCTCGGCCCTGCTTGCCGCTGTTCCCGCGTTCGCCGCACCGGCCACGGTGGTGCCGGCGAAGATCCAGGTGTCGCCGGCCATCGATGCGGCGGTGAAGGCGTCGACCCGTGATGCCAACAACGTCAAGCGCGATGGCTTCCGTCATCCGGCGCAGACGCTGTCGTTCTTCAAGGTGGCACCGGAAAAGACCGTCATCGAGATCACCCCCGGCAACGGCTGGTACTCGGAGATCCTGGCGCCGCTGTTGCACGACAAGGGCCACTACGTTGCTGCGGTGGTCGATCCGATGGCGGTGCCCGAAGGCCGCGGCCGTGACTACCAGCAGCGCAGCCGCGACAGCCTGGAGAAGAAGTACGCCGGTGCGCCGGCACAGTTCGGCAAGACTGCCGTGGTCGCCTACGATCCGGCCAAGCCGGTGTTCGGCCCGGCCAATTCAGCCGATGTGGTGCTGACCTTCCGCAACGTGCACAACTGGCGCAAGGCCGGCCAGGCGCAGGGCATGTTCCAGGGCTTCTTCAACGTACTCAAGCCGGGCGGCGTGCTGGGCGTGGTCGAGCATCGTGCCAAGGCCGACGTAGCCGACGATGATGACACCGGCTATGTCGGCCAGCAGCAGGTGATCGCGATGGCCGAGGCGGCTGGTTTCAAGCTGGATGCACGCAGCGAGGTCAACGCCAACCCGCGCGACACCAAGGACCACCCGAACGGCGTGTGGACGCTGCCGCCGACCAACCAGCACGACAAGGCCGATGATGCGAAGTACCAGGCGATCGGTGAAAGCGACCGCATGACCCTGCGCTTCATCAAGCCGTAGCGGGCGGCGCCGGGCTGCGCCCGGTGAGCGCTGCGGCGTCACAATGGACGTAACGTGTATCCGCCGGGCGTGGCCCGGCCCTGCTGCCAATGGAGTGGACAGTTGAAGAAGGTGTTCTATATCGCTGTTGCAGTGCTGGTGTTGGCGCGGCTGATTGACTTCGTGTTCTACGGTGGCCATGCCTACGACCTGGTGGCGACCGTGGGGTTTGCCGTGCTGTTTGCCGGTGCGCTGCTGGAGGAGCGTGCGCGTGCCATGAATCCGCCGCCGGTTCGCCTGCGGCGCCGGGCCAATGTCATCGCGGCGTGCGGCATCGCACTGGTGCTGGGCTCTTTCCTGCTGGAGTGGAAGGTCTTCGGTTGATCGCGCCGCAGCCTCGGCCGGCGTGATGCCCGGCAGCACCGGGGCCGCGCTCGGCCGAGGTTGCGCGGCATGGGACAATGCTGCACCTGCCGCCCGTCGTGCCCGCAATGCTGATCGCCTTCAACAAGCCCTTCAACGTGCTCTGCCAGTTCACCGACCGCAGCGTACCGCCGCGGCCGACGCTGGCCGGGTTCGGCCTGCCGCCGCGCGTGTATGCCGCCGGTCGCCTGGACCATGACAGCGAAGGCCTGCTGCTGCTGACGGATAACGGTACGCTGGCGCACAAGCTGACCGACCCCAGGCATAAGGCCGACAAGACCTACTGGGTGCAGGTGGAAGGCACCCCCAGCGATGAGCAGCTGCAACGGCTGCGCGATGGGGTGGAGCTGAATGACGGACCGACCCTGCCGGCGAAGATCGAGCGCCTCGATCCGTCGCCGTCGCTGTGGACACGCGATCCGCCGGTGCGCTTCCGCAAGACCGTGCCCGACAGTTGGCTGGCGATCACGATCCGCGAGGGCCGCAACCGCCAGGTGCGGCGGATGACCGCGGCGGTGAACCTGCCGACGCTGCGGCTGGTCCGCGTGTCGATGGGACCCTACCGCCTGGACGACCTGCAGCCGGGGCAGTGGCGGCAGATCGGCTGAAACAGGAAGGGCCGGATACCCTACGGTATCCGGCCCTCATAGCGGGCTGATGGGCTCAGTTCCTGCGGAAGGAAGCCGACCCCGGCAGACTCAGGCGTCGCTGCCGATATCGCTGTGCTCGTCCACCACGGTGTCGTTGCGGCGGTCACGCGCATTGATGCGCTGCGCCTGGCCATTCACCACGTGGCCGTTGGCGGCCTTCTTCTTCTGCTGCTTGCGGTACAGCGCATAGCCGAGCAGGCCGACACCCACCGCAGCGGCGGCAATGGTCACCGCCGGGTTGCGCCGGGCGAACTTGGTGGCCACCTTGCCACCGGTCTTGACGGCGCCCAGCGCCGCGCCGGTCTTGATCCAGTCACTGGCCTGCGGCCCAAGGTGGCGCAGGCTGCCACCGGCACTCTTCAGGCCGTCGCCGGCGCTGTGGGCCAGGTCCAGGGCGCGCTCCAGAGCGCGGTCGGTGATT
Organism: Stenotrophomonas sp. Sm10; assembly: GCF_030985515.1. Taxonomy (NCBI): domain Bacteria; kingdom Pseudomonadati; phylum Pseudomonadota; class Gammaproteobacteria; order Lysobacterales; family Lysobacteraceae; genus Stenotrophomonas; species Stenotrophomonas sp. Sm10. The sequence goes on along the minus strand of NZ_JAPTFO010000080.1, from coordinate 5,634 downwards.
ACGGTCAGCTTGCTCATGCGGGGGTCCTTTGCCTCGGGTCGAAGTCCAGTGTCGCGTGTTGTCCGTAAACGGTATGTCAGTCGAGGTGGCACGCGGTGTGACTTTACCGCAGCCATTCAGGATCAGGCAGGGTCCGGCTACGTCCCGCGCGGCTTGGCCCGATGCGTGGCCGTGGCCGTCCACGGGTCATCCGGCCACGGATGGCGCGGGTAACGGCCCTTCATTTCCTTTTTCACCTCGGCGTAGGTGCTTTCCCAGAAGTTGCGCAGGTCCTGGGTGACCTGCAGCGGGCGGCCGCCGGGGGAGAGCAGGTGCAGGGTCAGCGGCACGCGGCCAGCGGCGATGCGCGGCGTATCGGCCAGGCCGAACAGTTCCTGCAGCTTCACTGCCAGCACCGGCGGCAGCGGGTCGCCGCTCTCGCTGTCCAGCGCATAGGTGATCGGCCGCTCCAGTCCGGACGGCACGGTGATGCGGGTCGGCGCATGACGCTCGACCAGCTGCCGTTGTGGCCACTCCAGTGGCGATTTCAGCGCTTCGCCGAAGCTGGCTTCATCCAGCGCATCCAGACGGCTCTTGCCGGCGAACGCTGGCTGCAACCACTGCGCGCGGTTGGCCAGCAGGGCGTCGTCGCTGCAGTCGGGCAGGCCGAGCTCGGGCATCCAGCGGCGCAGCGATTCCACCCGTGCCTGCCACTGGCGCAGGCCTTCGGTCCACGGCAGCGCCTGCAGGCCGAGCTCGGCCACCGCATCGGTCAGCGCCTGCGCGGCGTGCTGCGGATCGACCCGGCCGGCCGAGCGGCTGTCCAACACGATCCGGTCGAAACGGGTCTCGCGCAGGGCCACCAGGGCGCGGCGCTCGCTGTCCCAGCGCACCACGTCTTCGGTGACGAAGCGCTCCGGCCACGCATGGCGCAGAGCACTTTCATCGACCGGTGCGGCACGCAGCAACAACGCATCGCGCGCTTCGAAGCGCAGTTCGCTGGCCACCAGCCACGGCTCGCCGCGCAGGTCGCTCAGCTCGTGCAGGCGCGCGCTGCGGCCATTGGCCAGCAGGTAGCGCAGAGGATCGCTGGGATGCTGGAAGCCAATTCGATCGGGGAAGGCATGAGCGAGCAGGTCGCCCAGCTCATGGGCCTCGATGCTGGCCGGCGGCGTGGCTTCGCAGCGCAGGCGGCGACGCCACTGCTTGGCGGCGGCATCGATCGCGGCCAGCCCGCTGCGGTTGGCATTGCCCGGTGTGCGGCCATTGCGGAACGCGGCCAGTGCGCGCCAGCGGGCCGCCAGCGCGTCGCCGCCCTGGCGCAACGGGTCGCGCGCCTCCAGCAGCGCGGCCAGGTCGGCAGCCAGCGCCTGGGCGCGGGCATCGGGCGCTGCCAGCAGCATCGCCGCCATCCGTGGATGCGTGCCCAGCGCCAGCACACGCCGGCCCAGTTCGGTGATCGCGCCACTGCTGGACAGGGCGCCGAGCCGCTGCAGCAGTTCGCGCGCCGCGCCCATCGGACCCGCCGGGGGCGGATCGAGGAAGCGCAGATCGCTGCTGCCCCAGGCCGCCAGTTCCAGTGCCAGTCCGGCCAGTTCCACCTGGTCGATTTCGGCGCGGCGCTGCGGTTCCAGCCGCTGCGACTGTGGCCACAGCCGCCAGGCCACGCCCTCGGCGACGCGGCCGGCGCGGCCCGCGCGCTGGTCGGCCGACGCCTGCGCGATGGCCACCACGTCCAGCCGGGTGAACCCACTGTTGGGGTCGTAGCGCGGTTCGCGTGCCTGGCCGCTGTCGATCACCACGCGCACGCCGGGCAACGTCACCGACGACTCGGCGACGTTGGTCGCCAGCACCACGCGCCGGCGGCCATCGCTGGCCACCTGAAGTACGCGCGCCTGTTGTTCCACGGGCAGTTCACCGTGCAGCGCCAGGACCTCGACATCGCCATTGAGCGATTCCTGCAGACCCGCCTGCACCCGCGCGATCTCGCGCTGGCCGGGCAGGAACACCAGCAGGTCACCGGGGTGCTCGGCCAGGGCCTGCTGCACCGCGCGGCGCACCTGCAGTTCCAGCGCCTCATCGCGGCGCGCCGGGAAATGGCTGATCGCCACCGGGTAGCTGCGGCCCTCGCTGCTCAGCCGCGGCGCATCGAGAAAACGTGCCAGCCGCTCGCCGTCCAGCGTGGCCGACATCACCACCAGGCGCAGGTCATCGCGCAGCTGCGCCTGCACATCCAGCGCCAGCGCCAGGCCGAGGTCGCCGCTGAGATGGCGCTCGTGGAATTCGTCGAACAGGATCGCACCGACCTCTTCCAGCATCGGGTCGTCCTGCAGCATGCGGGTCAGGATGCCTTCGGTGACGACCTCGATGCGCGTGCGCGCCGAAACCTTGTTTTCGAAGCGGATGCGGTAGCCGACCGTGCCACCGACCTCCTCGCCCAGCTGCCGCGCCATGAACAGCGCGGCGCTGCGGGCGGCGACCCGCCGTGGTTCCAGCAGGATGATCTTGCGGCCCTGCAGCCACGGTGCGTCGAGCAGTGCCAGTGGCACCTGGGTGGTCTTGCCGGCACCGGGCGGGGCCTCCAGCACCAGTCGCTGCTGCGCGGCCAGGTGTTGCTGGATCTGCGGCAGCAGCGGGGAAATCGGGAAGAGCGGGGCGTTCATGTGCAAAGGATAAGGGGGCACGGCGGGCGCAGGTACAATGCGCGGGCACTTTTCCCCCGCGATGACCATGCACCTGATCGATATCGGCGCCAACCTGACCCACGACTCCTTCGACCGCGACCGTGACGCCGTGCTGGACCGCGCGCGCCAGGCCGGCGTGGTGCAGATGGTCATCACCGGCGCCAGCCGCGAGCACTCGCCGTTGGCGGTGCAGCTGGCCCAGCAGCATCCGGGCTTCCTGTACGCAACGGCCGGCGTGCACCCGCATCACGCGGTGGAGTACACCGAGGAATGCGATGCCGAGATGCGCGCGCTGCACGCGCATCCGGAAGTGGTGGCGGTGGGGGAGTGCGGGCTGGACTACTTCCGTGACTTCTCGCCGCGCCCGGCGCAGCACCGCGCGTTCGAGCGCCAGCTGCAGCTGGCTGCGGACAATGGCAAGCCGCTGTTCCTGCACCAGCGTGATGCGCATGCCGACTTCATGGCACAGATGAAGAACTTCGAAGGTCGCATCGGCCCGGCGGTGGTGCATTGCTTCACCGGCGAACGCGATGAACTGTTCGATTACCTGGACCAGGACTGGTACATCGGCATCACCGGTTGGCTGTGCGACGAGCGCCGTGGCGCGCACCTGCGCGAACTGGTGAAGAACATCCCGGCCAACCGCCTGATGATCGAGACCGACGCACCGTACCTGCTGCCGCGCACGCTGAAGCCGATGCCGAAGGACCGCCGCAACGAACCGATGTTCCTTTCGCATATCGTGGAAGAACTGGCACGTGACCGTGGCGAGGACGTTGCAGTGACGGCGGCCAATGCGACTGCGGCGACGCGTGCGTTCTTCCGCCTGCCCGACGCGGGTTGATCCGTAGAGCCGAGCCCATGCTCGGCTCATCGCGCGCAGCGCGACGGACACGGAGAGCAGCCGAGCATGGGCTCGGCTCTACAAAGCGCTGTTCGGTAGCGCCGTGCCATGCCCGGCGAGCGAAGCGGCAAGGTCCGTCAGCCCTTCCCGATACGTCGGAAACCGTGGCGCCCACCCCAGCGCTTCACGCGTGCCACGGCTGTCGATGCGCTTGTTGCTCTCGTAGAAGCGCCGCAGCGTCGGGCTCAGTGCCGGGTCATCCCAGGCCACGGCGGGCGGCAGCGCAAACCCGCCCAGCTTCGCGGCGAAGGCCAGCACATCCTGCGGCGGTGCAGGCTCGTCGTCGCTGGGCAGGTAGAGACCCTGCCGGGCCGGGCGCCGCATTGCGGCGATGATGACGGTTGCCAGGTCATCCACGTGCAGTCGGTTGAACACCTGGCCCGGGCGAACCACGTGGCGTGCACGCCCCTGCGCCAACTGCACCAGCGCATTGCGACCCGGCCCGTACAGGCCGGGCAGGCGGAACACCGCCGAGGCGATGCCGCGTTGTCCGGCCAGTGCACGCCACTGTGCTTCCGCGAGCAGGCGCTGCACGCCAGCCGTTTCAGTGGCGTCGGCCGCGCTGCGCTCGTCGATCCAACCGCCGGCGCGGTCGGCATACACCGAGGTCGACGACAGATAGCCGACCCAGCGCAATGCCGGGCTGGCCCGCAGAGCCGGCAGCAGCAGGCGCAGTGCCGGGTCGCCCGCGGCATCTGGCGGCACGCTGCACAGCACGGCATCGGCCTGCGCGATCTCTTCGAGCAGGGCAGGTGACGGTGCGGTGTCAGCTCGAAGCGGGTGTCGCAGCAGGCCATCGTGCGGTGCCGCAGACGGGTCGCGCACCGTGCCGGACACGGCTACGCCCCGCGCCTGCAGCTGCGCGGCCAGCACGCGTCCGCTCCAGCCCAGCCCGAGAATCAGTACCCGCGCGGGCAACGGGCTGGCCTGCAATGCGGGAGTCACGCGACCCGCAGTGCCTGGTAGGCCTGCAGGCTGCTGTAGGCAACCTGCAGCAGCAGGGCCTCCTGATCGGCCCTTCGCGCACGCGCCAGCATGTCGCCGACAATCTGTTCCGCTTCCACCTGCTGGCCGGCCTCCAGATCGCGCAGCATCGAGGCCTTCAACGCCGAGCCGGCCTGGGTCAGCGTGCCGCGCGCGGTGTCCTGCGCTGCCTCCGGAACCGGTTCACCGGCGGCTTCGGCGACGGCCAGGCACTCGTCGTAAAGGCCACGTACGATCGCCTCGCCATCATCGGTGGCGACGATGGTGCCGATATCCGCACGCAGCAGGCAGGTGGCGGCGGCCAGCGCGGTCAGGAAGGTGTACTTGATCCATTGCTCCTGGCCGATGCGCTCGCTGGCCAGGTGATCAAGATTGGCCTGCGCGCAGGCAGCGGCGAAGGCACGCACGCGTGCGGACGCCGCGCCGCCATCGCGCTCGCCGAAGGTGAGCTTGGCCGGCTTGCCCAGGTGCAGCACCGCACCGCCGGGGGCCTTGGTGGCGCTGATGAAGCACAGGCCGCCGAGCACGGCGTCGCGGCCGAAGCGCAGGTCCAGCGCGTTGTAGTGGTGCAGGCCGTTGAGGATCGGCAGCACGGTGGTGTTCGCGCCCACGGCTGGAGCAATGGCGTCGATCGAGCTGTCGAGGTCGTAGGCCTTGCAGCTGAGGATGACCAGGTCGAACGGCTTCTGCGCGGCCAATGCGGGCAGCGCATCGGCGGTGACGTGCTGCACCGGGAAGCTGGCATCGCCGAGCGGGCTGCGGATCACCAGGCCGTCGCGGTCCAGCTGTGCGGCGCGCGCGGGGCGCACGAGGAAGGTCACGTCCACGCCGGCCTGGGCCAGGCGACCACCGAAGTAACCGCCGGTACCGCCGGCGCCGAGGATCAGGATGCGCATTGCACGTTCACCGCTTTCTGGGGGAATCAGAACTGCGATTGTGCCGGAGATTGCAGGCAAAAAAGAGCCGAGCATAGGCTCGGCTCTACAGACTGCTGCATCCACGCATGGCGTGGATCTGGTGTTGCCGGCCCGCGGCCCCGCCCACCCCCCCCGGGACCCCACCCCGCGCCCCCCCCCCCCCCCC